>JBAZRI010000007.1 GCA_041662965.1 Patescibacteria group bacterium
GGTATATTATTACAACAACATCAGGATTAAAACCAGTTTGAAAATGCCGCCTTCACAGTATTACGCCCTTACCGCCAAAGGTTGATTTATATGGACAAAAGTGTCCGAATTTCGGGGTGCATGCCACGGTTCGTTCCAATTTTTTCCGTAAAAGATTTTATTTCCATAAAATCTTTGGACAAAGCAAGTTTTTTGGCGTAGTTAGCGTCAATTATCCATTTTTTCAATGGTTCGAGCCAATTGTTTCCCTTTCGCCCAAAATCAGATTTCTTTTCTAAGAGATCTGTTTTTGTTTGGATGAGTTCGTTTTTTTTAGCTAAATAAATATCTTTTTCAATTGTGCCGTCCAAATACGCATTAACAAGTTTATCTAATTTCTGTTCCGTGTCTTTAACTTTTCCCTCAAGATTTTTGGCGAAAGATTTATTATCATCTTTCTGCTCGCTTTCCCAAATTTTAACTTTAGCCAGCATTTTTTCTTTCCAATCATCGTTAAGAGCGACTTTTTCTAGCCGTTCAGTTAGTTGGTTAAAAAGTTTTTTCTCGCCAATATATTTTTGACTACATTTGCCTAATTTTTTAGTACAGCGGTAATAGGTATAGATACCGCCGTTGCCTTTAGCTAATTGGGCGGTAATAGCTCCGCCGCATTCGCCGCACTTTAAAAGTCCGAGAAAAGGGAAGCCGTGTTTTTTCTTTTTAACCCTTATCCTCTTGCCATTGTTAATAACCTCCTGAACGGCTGTAAAAGCCGCTCTGGAAACAATTGGCGGGAAATCGCCCTCATAGCACTCGCCGCCTCTTTGGATAATCCCTAAGTAGATTTTATTATTCAACATCCGATGTATAACCGCCTTACATAGCGGTTTACCTAATTTGCCGACTACGCCCAAAAACTCCAGGCGCTGGCCCAAGCTTTTGTAAGTATGCTTGCCTGTGGCAAATTCCTCAAAAGCGATTTTAACCAGTTTAGATTTAAAAGGGTCGGGTTCAATATTCCTGGTCTTAGGATTATTAACATAGCCGAAAGGAGCCAAGCCCGGATATTGGCCGCGCCTGAGTTTTTGTCTAATTCCGCGCTTAACGTTTTCCGACAAATTATCCGAATAGTATTTAGATTGCCCGAAAGCCACTTGGAGCATAAACAAGCCTTGCGGAGTTGGCTCAAACCAGAAAGTAGGGAAGCGCAAAGAAACGATCTTGCCGATGTCTATACTATAAATAATTTGTCCGCCGTCAACCGAATTTCTAGCTAATCTGTCCGGGTGCCACGCAATTAAGCCGACTGGCTCCTTACTCTCATAAACTTTACTCATCATCTCGTTAAATATCTCTCGTCCTGGCTTCTTTGCGCTTTTGCTTTCAATAAACTGCTCGGATATAACAATATTTTCCCGCTTGGCGTATTCTGCCAACTCCGCGAGTTGTGCCTCAATACTCATAATTTGTCTTTCCTCGTCCTCGGTTGACTTTCGGGCATAAAGAAAGTATTTCATAGATGTTTAAAATTAGAGCGCGGAATTAAAAAACTTGCTTTGTCTCCGCCGCTCCCGCGGCGGACCGAAAAAATTGGTAAGACAAAAACAATATTTTTATAAATCGTGGGTTTATCCGCGAAATCAGTATTTAAATCATTATTTAGAAAAATTTTGTTTTTGTCTTCTGGCGCTTCGCGCCCGACGAACCGCCGCTTGCTAAATAGAGAGGTGGTTTGGGAGTGGAGGCAGGAGTGGAAAATTTTGGCTGATTTTAATGCTGAATTTAAAAACTTTGCCTTAATGCGCGAGCCCGCCTCCTCGGCGGGTAAACTCCGCGAGCGCATTCCATGCGCTCATAACGCTGAAGGTTTCATATGGTCGAGTTTATTAGACATAGGACGAACCTTTTTTATAAAAAAGGTTCAAAATTAAAAAAGCAATTCTCCCACAAAAAAATTCAAAGGCAGGGCGGGCAAAAAAGGAAAGGGGTCGGGGGAAAGGAAATTTTTGCCCGCCGTGCCTTTCTCCCGCCGAAGGCGGGCTAATCCGCCTCTTTTTCAAGCCAAGATTATTTTTCGTATCCCGATTACGGGATGCGCCGCCATTAGGTTGCGCTTGACCCGCCCACCCGTTCGCGCGCAACGACAGAGAACTCCCCAAATACACGCTAGTCTGGTATATTCCATTTTGGCATATTACACTATGGAATATATCATATAAATATTAAAACAACAAGTATGGGTAAAACAATTTATTCAAAAGATCACAAATTTTTAGTTGAACAATTAAAAAAAGCCCGAATTAAAGCTGGGCTTGACCAAGGGAAGGCAGCGGAACTATTAGGAAAAACTCAATCCTACATTTCTAAAATTGAAGCAGGGCAGAGGCGTATAGACATCGTTACGCTAAAAGAGTTTGCGAGGATTTATAAGAAGAATTTATCTTCTTTCATTAAATAATTATGCAAAAGTGGACACTAACAAAAATTAAATATGCGCTTAAAGAATTATCCGAAAAGGGATGGATAAAATCTAATCGCTTGCATAATACGGGAATTGGTAAAACTCTTGAGGATTATCTTGGAATTACCGAAAACAATATCGCCCTACCAGATTTTGGCGTGATGGAATTGAAATCGCAAAGGGCTGGTACTGCTTCCATGATGACTCTTTTTACCAAAAAGCCAGAGGGTATTACAAACGCGGAGATATTGGAAAAATTTGGCTACCCTGATCCAGAATATCCAAAACACAAAATTTTGCATCAAACTATTGCGAATGGAAAGAAAAATGCTCGGGGCTTCCGCTGTAAGATTGATGAAAAAGCTGGTAAATTATTAATACTTAAAAATAGGACTATCCTTGGATATTACGAATTAGAATTTTTGCGAAATAAAGCCATAGAGAAAATAGGAAACGGTCTGATTCTCGTTTTTGCTGACTGTAAGAAAAAAAATGGAGAAGAATATTTTCATTATGAAGAAGCCTGGTTGCTCAAAGATATAGATCCGGCGCAATTTCTTAAACTATCAAAATACGACATACGACTCGGTGTTTACCGAAGTGGTAAAAATGCAGGTAAACCACACGATCATGGCTCGGCTTTTCGCCTAACCCGCCTTTCGGAAAAAACATTTCCGTTATTGTTTAAAACTCATAGGCGAATTCTTTAATTTTTACGGAGAATTACGATGCTCTCTTTATTCATCGTTTCCTCCAATGCCCCAACAATATTTGTCGGCGAGTTTTTTATTGGCATTCTTTTGCCGGGGATATTTCTGACAAAAACATCTTCGCAGGTAAAGCCTATTTTTTCTCCCAACTCGGCAATAATAAAATCAGTTGGTATTCGTACTTGTTTTACTAGCCGATTGCCAACAACGAGACAAAAATATTTTTTAGATTTTAATATTTTATATGCTTGTCTTAAGCAATCGTTTAAGCCAATATAAAAACTTAAAACGTCTTTAGCTCTCTTTTCGTCTATTTTGGCAATTTTATTTAAAGAATCTTTCAAATATTTTGAATCAAGCGCGTGCTCTAAAGTTTTAGTCGCTCTTCCACCCAACAATTCGTTATCAACTCCCGATGCCTTGTTAGGGTCTTCAAAAATATCTATCCATTGCGCGGAGAGGCGAGAAAACTGGCCATAGGCGACTGTAGTTCTCGAATCTCCGTAAGGTGGAGAAGTTATAATACAATCAATTGAATTGTCTTTTATGTCGTTGGTTTTTGAGGAATCGCCGTAAATTATTTTGGTCCGAGCCTTTTTATTTACATCTTTGTAAAATTCAGTCATTCCCTTAATGTTCGCTTCAGTTTTCTTTTTAAAAATTCCTAAGACATCAGGACTATAATTTTCTAGTTTTTCTTTTTTAATTCTAACGAGTTTAAATTCACCATTTTTTGTGTTTGACGACAGCCGCGCGGTTTCGCTAAATGAAACTATAAAATAATTTCGTATATTTTCGTCTTTTATTCTTAAAATTGCCTGTTTGATTTTTGCCAATTGAATTATAACTTTTTCTTTAAACCAAAAATCAATATTATTAAAATTTGGTTTTTTTATTTCCGCATCTTCAACTCTTTCAATTTTAGCAAGAAGTTTAAAATACTCTTTTGTGAGCTCTGCGGGGTCAATTGGCGTTGTTTTGGCTTTGGCCAAGAATATTGCCAACGGATTTAGGTCAATGCCATAAGCATCCCTGCCTAAGAGTTTGCTTTCAACCAGCGCGGTACCGGACCCGCAAAAAATATCACAAATTATTTCTCCCGCTTGACTATAATTTTCTAAGAGTCGTCTAGCGACTTGCGGAATAAACATTGCCGGGTATGTATGTATTCCATGAGTATATGATTTTGTTTTTTCTCCTTTATAGTCCCAAGAATAATCAATTCTTCTAACGTATTTTTCGTCTTTGGCTTTTTCTTTTTCAATTTGCGTTTCTAAATTCCTAATGATTTTTACGACAACGCCCCTAATTTCAACTTCATCTCTATATATAGGAAAAAGGGTAGGATTTGCCGGCTGTAATCTAATACGATTTTTTTCTTTATATAATTTTTTAAGCGTAGCTTCGTTATCGTCTATAATCGCGACGACGGTTTGTCCATTATCGGCGTATTCTTGTTTTCTAATAATTACAATATCGCCATCAAAAATTCCTTCGTCAATCATACTATTTCCTTGCACGCGCAAAGCGTAATTATTTCCGTATTTTCCGACCTCGTCTTTTGAAACAGTTATTGTTTCGCCGGGAATTTCAATTGCTTCAATTGGCTGTCCGGCCGCTATTGTTCCCATTAGCGGAACTTCAATTGTTGTCTTCTCATTTCTGGTTGAGACCGCCCGTGGCTGGTTTTGCTCTTTTCGCAGATAGCCAGCTTCTTGGAGCTTTTTAACATGATGATGAGCCGTGGAAACAGAGGATAACTTAAAGTGTTTTTTAATTTCCTCAAGAGAAGGCGAAAAATCATTCTTTTTTTGAAAAGAAGTTATAAAATCAAGCACTTGTTTTTGTCGTTTTGTGATCATAATTTTAGAGCTATTGACTTTCTATTTATTTTCTACTACACTTTAATTATAGGTTATCTTTAAATTATCGTCAATAGGTAATGTATGCGGACAAATTAATTTTTTAAATATGGCAATACCAGAATCACAACTAACAACATGGTCAAATCAAGGAGCGGTTACCACTTCCGCCGCTGTTTATAATTCTGTGCGAACGGCGATTGAATCAAATAGTTCCCCCTTGAATGACCAATTAGACAATATTGAAATCTATTTGCAGGGTTCGTATAGTAATAAAACTAATATATTTGCGGAAAGCGATGTTGATATAGTAGTGCAATATAATCATACATTTAAAAGGAATATCACCAACCTGCCGGTAGACCAACAAAGAGCTTACTTAAACAGCTATTCTAATGCCTCATATCTTTGGCAACATTTTAAAGCCGATGTACTGAGGGCTTTAGAATTATATTTTGGGGTACAAAGAGTAAAATGCGGAAACAAAGCGATTAAAGTTATTTTCCCAAATAGCAGAATTACAGCCGATGTCATTCCTGCCTTACATTATCGAGAATATACAAGGTTTAACTCTGTCGGCAACGAGCATTATTTTGACGGGATTTCATTTGAAGATTCGGCGGGCAATCAAATTATTAATTTTCCTAAGGAGCATAGGAAAAATAGTGAAGATAAAAACGCGTCTCACCGAGCAAACCAGTGGTATAAACCAACAGTAAGGATATTTAAAAATGCGAGAAGCCATTTAGTTGATCTTGGAAAAATTTCGGAAGATTCCGCCCCCTCTTATTTTGTTGAATCAATGGTCTACAATGTCCCCGATAATTTATTTGGTCAAAATTATGAGTTAACGGTTCAAAATTCCATAAATTTTTTATACCAACACCAATTCAATAAATTTATTTGCCCTAACCATCAACATTTATTGTTTGGCGATGAATCCGTCCACTGGGATTCAGACAATATGACCCATTTTTTAAAAGAATTAATTGTCTTGTGGAACAACTGGTAAATTTATGCACCCATATTCAATAGATACAGAGGAAAGAAAAAACATTTTATTGTTTCTAGCCGTCATCAGCATTATTTTTTCTTGGAGTTTTTACAAAATACTCGGCTACTATCAATTCTCTTTGTCATGGTGGATTGAAAGTCCTTCGATATTATTTTTTTATGGTTTGTTTTTTGTAATTTTTGATAAGTGGCTTTGGCGATATCTTAAAAAAATAAAGTTTGTAAAAACTCCCAATCTAAATGGTGAATGGAACGGTAATTTAAAATCTTCTTTTGACAATCACAATGAGGAAATAAAAGCTACATTAAAAATTTTTCAAACTTGGACAAGGATTAAGATTTTATTAAAAACAGATCAATCTTCGTCACGGAGCGAAACCGCCTCAATTGTGGCTGATGCACCTGAAGGCATCTATTTAAGTTATCAATATATAAATGAACCAAAATCAAATGCAGTTAAAACTATGAGTATTCATAGAGGAACTGTGAGGCTGGTTTTTGATGAAAAAAAGAATACTTTGGACGGTGAATATTATTCTGGTAGAGATAGACAAAATTTTGGTAGTCTAAGTTTTAAAAAGAATATAAACATTAAAATTATTTAATTATAATTTTAAAGACTTACCAGATTATCGATATACATTTTGATTAATTAGTAAAATTATAAGTTATATATTATAATTAATTAAAGAAACAAAAAGCATATGAAAAGAATAGAATTAGAGGAGATAATAAAAAATATAAATAATAAAATTGAAAGTGTAGAAGTTTTAAATTCAAAAGTTGATAAGGCGAGTAATATTATTCAAAATTTAGAGACTAAGTTAACCACCCTTGAAGAGCGTAGAGGAAATATCAAGAGATTTGAAACAGAAATTGAATCAGTAAAATCTCAAATTGAGCCAAAAAAGCAAATTGTTGATGACTTAGCAGAAAAAGTAGATGACTATAACGCAATTATTGAAGAGCAGAAAAAAGAATACGCTAAATTAAAAGAAAATTTTGATAAATTATTGGAAGATAATAATAATCTTGAAATTACAATAAAAAATCAACTTGGGCTAGTGAGTGCCGAAGTTTTAGCTAACTCATTTTTTAATGAAGTAGGAAAGTTAAAAACAATTGTGGAAAGATGGTTTAAGTGGTTGCTTGGATCATATTTAGCCTTATTTATTTCAGTAATAAGTATAGCGATTTGGCAAGTTATTGAGGAAGGTTCTCTTTTTAAGTTAACCTTATTAATAAGGTTGCCCCTTATTACTCCTATAATATTTTTTGTATATTTTATAGAGAAGCAATATTGTATAGATCGTAAGTTGTCTGACGAATATATTTTTAAAGCAACGGTTGCACGATCGTTTGAAGCTTATAGAAAATTATTAAATGAGGAATCAGCCTGCGATAACGATAACCAAAATAAGCTTTTAGAAAAAAAATTAGATTTTGTTGTTGAGTCCATAAAAAATATTTATACGTCTCCATTGGTAAATTTTAAAGAGAAAGATAATAATGAAGTTGTTGGAATCGGATTATTGGAAAGAGTTGTTAGTATTATTAATAAAGTAATAAAGTAATTATTAGGCGGCGCGCCAATAGTATTGGCACGAAAAATAATTTTGGCTTGAAAAAGAGGCGGATTAGCCCGCTTTCGGCGGGGAAAAGGCACGGCGGGCAAAAATTTCCCTTCCCCCGACCTTTCCTTTTTTGCCCGCCTTGCCTTTGAATTTTTTTGTGGGAGAATTGCTTTTTTAATTTTGAACCTTTTTTATAAAAAAGGTTCGTCCTATGTCTAATAAACTCGACATAGACGAACGCTCACGTTCACGGAGTGCGTCCGCCTTAAATATATAAATATAATTCATGGAAAATAATTGGCACGCGAAATTAGGGCTTGATATTTTAAAGCAGCTGCAGTCTGATAATAGCGGCTTAAGCTTAGAAGCGGCGGCGGACAGGCTGAAAAAGTATGGCGAAAATAGGCTATTGGAAATTAAAGTTGACAGCCTGGTGGTTATTTTTTTCCGCCAATTTCAAAGTCCGTTAATTTATATTTTGTTTATTGCTTCTTTAATAATTTTTGCCATGGCGGAAATTATTGACGGTTCAATTATTTTAGCCATTTTGATTTTTAATGCCATCATCGGCACCATTCAGGAAGGCAAAGCGCAAAATACGCTTTCGGCTCTTAAAAAATTCGTGGAAACAAAAGCTATGGTTTTGCGCCAAGGCAGAGAAATGATTATTCCTGACAGCGAAGTCGTGCCCGGGGATATTATAATTTTGCAAGAAGGAGAGAAGGTGCCGGCTGACGCGCGCGTCATTTCTTCGCATAATTTGAATATTGACGAATCCATGCTTACCGGCGAATCAGAATCAGTGCATAAGACTGAGGAAGTTATTAAGAAAAATAATTTGCTCATATCGGAACAGAAAAATATGGTGTTTAAGGGAACTTATGTTTTATCCGGCAACGGCAAGGCGATTGCGGTAGAAACCGGTTTAAATACTGTTATCGGTAAAATAGCTAAAGAAATTCAGGCCATAGATACGGAAATGCCCTTTAAAACTAATGTTAGATATTTAACCCGTTTAATTGTTATGGCGGTTTCCGGCATTAGCGTTTTATTATTTTTGTCCGGCTTGGCTTCGGGAAAATTAATGGCTGATATGTTTATGACGGTGGTTTCTTTAGTAGTTTCCATAATTCCCGAAGGTTTGCCGATTGTTATGACGCTAGTGTTGGCCAGCGGCGTTTGGAAAATGAGTAAACAGAATGTTTTAATAAAAAAGCTGCAAGCGGTTGAAGCTTTGGGCCAGGCGCGGATTATCGCGGTGGATAAGACTGGAACAATTACCAACAATGAAATGGTGGTGCAAAAAATTTATTTGGCAGGCAAGTTATTTGAAGTCGGCGGCTCGGGCTATGAGCCTAAAGGAGAGGTTAAGCTTGAGAAAAAGGCGGTTTGTCTGCCTAACCATCCCGAACTATTGTTGGCCGGCCGGATTGCCGTTTTTTGTTCCAACGCGCGCATTATGTTTGATGAAAATTCCAAAAAGTGGAGCGTGGCCGGCGATCCGACTGAGGCGGCCATGAATATTTTCGGGCAAAAACTTGGGTTTAGTAAAGATCAATTAGAAGAAGAATCACCTTTAATGGTTGATTTGCCTTTTGATTATAAGCTTAAATATCATGCTACGGTTCATAGGCTGGACGGCAAGAAATTTTTAGCCGTGGCCGGCGCTCCGGAAGAAATTTTAAAACTTAGTCAAAAAATTTCTCGTGACGGCCAGAACTCACCGCTTAAGGATAAAGAGAAAGAAGAATTAGAATCGGTATTTTTAGAAATGTCAAAAAAAGGCATGCGCGTAGTGGCTTTGGCCGGAAATTTCGTAGATGGAGATGTATTAAAAGCGGAAGAAATCAATAATTTAACTTTTGTCGGATTTTTAGGCATGAGAGATTCGCTCCGCGAGGGCGTGGCCGAGGCTATTAAAAAAATAATTTCAGCCAATATCCGCGTGGTCATGATTACCGGCGACCATAAAAATACGGCGTTAGCGATCGCTAAAGAAGCGGGCATCTACCGTTCCGGCGATATTATTTTAACCGGCCAAGAAATAGACTCCTTAACCGATAAGAGCCTAAAGGAAAAAATTTCGGCTTGTTCGGTTTTCGCCAGAGTAACGCCGGGCCATAAATTAAGAATTATCCAAGCTTACAAAGCGCGCGGAGAAATTATCGCTATGACCGGCGACGGCGTTAATGACGCGCCTTCGCTAGTAGCCGCCGATTTAGGCATTGCCATGGGCAGGATTGGCACCGAAGTGGCTAAAGAAGCTTCCGATATAGTGCTGCTTGACGATAATTTAATTAACATAATTTCCGCGGTTGAAGAGGGCCGCAATATTTATAAAACGATTAAAAGAGTAATTCTTTATCTTTTTTCAACCAGTGTAGGCGAAGTTTTAACCATTGCCGGGTCTTTAGCCATTGTTTTGCCTTTGCCTTTGCTGCCGTCGCAAATTATCTGGTTAAATTTTGTCACCGACGGTTTTCTTGATGTAGCGCTGGCCATGGAACCAAAAGAAAAAGGGCTTGCGCAGAGAAAATTTGAACGGCCGAAAAAATGGATAGTCGATGGCTTAATGGCGCGGAGAATATTTTTAATGGCCGTGCCCATGGCTATAGGCGCTCTTTGGCTTTTTAGCTTATACTTTGAAGCGGATCTTGCTAAAGCTTGGACAATTTCCCTGACAACTTTAGCCGTTTTTCAATGGCTTAACGCCTGGAACTGCCGTTCTGAAGAAAAATCACTTTTTCAAATGAATCCTTTTACCAATAAATCTTTGGTCGGCATTACGCTGGTTGTGGTAATTTTACATTTTTTAGCCGTCTATCATCCGGTAATGCAAAAAATTATGCGTACCGTACCGCTAGAATTATCCGATTGGCTGCTTATCATTCCGGTGGCGTCCTCTATCATAGTGGTTGAAGAAATTAGAAAATTTTTTTATCGCAGAAAATTAAATAAACTTTAAAAAATAATTTAAAAATTTATGGCTATTTCCAACGAAGCAAAAAATCAAAAACCGCAATTTTATTTTTTGCTGGCCTTATTGGCCGGAACTTTGATTTTGTCATTTTTTGTCTTGCGCCCGTTTGTTTCAGTTTTTATTTTAGCCGTGATTTTTACGGTTGTCTTTCAGCCGCTGTACCGCAAGATATTAAAATATTCTTTTAATCATGAAGGCCTGGCCGCGCTGCTCACGACGATTATCGTGGCGGTTATTATTTTAACGCCCTTGATTTTTTTAAGCGTGAAAATTTTGCAGGAATTGCGCCAGCTTTATGTCTCTTTAATAGAAAACGGCGGTAAAGATAATTTTATTAATATTTTTAACAGCTTGTCGGAAAATTTTCGCCATTATTTTCTTCTGCCGAAAGAATTTTCCATTGATTTCGGGCAATACTTTAAAGAAGGCTTGAATTGGCTCTTAAATAATTTAGGCGGTTTATTTTCCAACTTCGCCAGCATTTTGGTAACTTCTTTTATTTTCTTGTTTTCATTTTATTATTTGTTAAAAGACGGGCAAAAGCTTAAGCAGGCGATCATAAAATACAGCCCTTTGGACGATACTGACGATGAGATGATTTTAAATAAGCTGGAGCTAGCCATCAGCTCGGTTGTTAAATGTAATTTTACTATCGCTTTTTTGCAGGGTTTTTTATCCACTGTCGGTTTTATGATTTTTGGCCTGCCTAATGCCATTCTTTGGGGCGTGGCCGCGGCCATAGCGGCTTTAGTCCCGAGCGTCGGCACTTCGCTGGTATTTATTCCGGCTATTATTTTAATGTTCGCCAGCGGGCATCTATTCTCCGCGGTCGGCTTGTTGTTTTGGGGGATATTAGCCGTCGGCCTGATAGATAATTTTTTAGGCCCGAAGCTTATCGGCCGCGGCATGAAACTGCATCCTTTGTTAGTTCTTTTTTCAGTTATCGGCGGCGCGGTTTTTCTCGGCCCCATCGGTTTTATTTTAGGCCCGATTACTTTAAGCCTGCTTTTTGCCTTACTGCATATTTACTTTTATATTATAAATAATAAAAAATAAAAGTCGTAAGCGGCTTTAAGAAGATAATTATGAATAAATTTTCCGGCGGTTCGCCGGTGCTTCGCAATATAAAGATAAAAGAATTGTCGTGCGACGGCTGTACCGTCTGCTGCGAGTATATTTCAATATTTATAGAGAAGCCGAAAACCGCGGATGATTTAGATGAAATCAGATGGTTCTTTTTGCATGGCATGAATATTTATGTGGATGAGGACGGTTGGTTCGTTGAAGTGCCGAGCCGCTGTCGAGAGCTCGGGCCGGACGGCTTATGTAAGATATACCAAACCAGGCCGGATGTCTGCCGACTTTACAATCAAAAAGAATGCGAAAGATACGCCGGCGACGCCGGCTTGATACGTTTTGAAAATTATCAAGACTTTCTGCGTTATGCCGGAGAAAACAAGGAATTATCGGAAATATGCCGGGCGGCCGGCTTTAAAAAATGAAATAATAAAAAACTGGCCGGTTTTTTCGGCCAGTTTTTTATTTGATAAAAATTATTTTTTCGCCATAGTCTTGATGCATTTGGCACAGACGGCCAGGCTTTTGCCGTTGATTTTTTTTACCTGAAGATTGATATACTGCCTTTTAATGGTTTTAATATTGGAATGGGACCTGGAGGCGTCTTTAGTTGAACCTCGTCCGCAGACATCGCATTTTTTTGCCATACAAATTTTGTTTAATTATTTTTAATAATTTTATACTAACAGCTTTTGATGTAAAAGGCAAGGTATGGTAGAATTAAATTAAATTGTCATTGCGAGCCTGCCTGCCGGCGAGGCAGGGAGCCTGTAATCGGGCGACGCGGCAATCTCACGTACTATTTGTTAAATATAAAGATTATTTTTATAAAGAGGTTTATTTTAGAAAGTTGTGCGTGAGATTACATCGGCTTGATTGGGTTAAATTTATAAAATTTTCTACTGCGGAACTCGGCCGAGATTACTCGACCTCAGACAGTCCTCGCACGAAAATTTTCCAAATTTAACCCAATCTTATAAAATTTATTTACATTTATATGAATATGATCTTCGCTTTAATTATAATATTCTTTTCCGCCATTATTCATGAATATATGCATGGCTGGATGGCTGATTACTTAGGCGATCCGACGGCGCGCGATCAAGGCCGTTTAACCTTAAATCCAATCGCCCATATTGATATTTGGGGTTCAATCGTCATGCCGGCGTTGATTTTTATCGGTACGGGCGGCGGGCTTATTTTCGGCTACGCCAAGCCCGTGCCTTTTAATCCCTATAATCTGCGCGACCAGAAATACGGCGTGGCCAAAGTAGCCTTAGCCGGGCCGCTGGCCAATTTAATTACCGCCTTATTTTTCGGTTTATTTTTAAGATTCGTGCCCGGGCTTAATCTGGTAATGATAAGTTTTTTAGCCGCTATCGTCCAAATTAATTTAGTCTTGATGATATTTAATCTCTTGCCTATACCGCCCCTGGACGGCTCAAAGGTAATACTGCCGTTTTTGCCTTATGAGTGGCAGATGAAATTATTAAAATTTGAGCAATTCGGCTTTGCTTTTGTTTTGCTTTTCGTCTTTTTCGGCTTTTCCCTAATCATACCGATTATTAATTTTTTGTTTAAGCTGATAGTGGGAATTTAAAGTGGATAAAAGCCTCTTGACCGTTTTTATTTCTTGTGTTAAATTGTAATAAGCAATAAAAGTTATTAATATCCCGCATGCACGGGTTTGTTTTTTTACTATAAATATTTATGCCAACATTCAACCAATTAGTCCGCAAAGGCAGAAAGTCATCAAAAACTAAAACCAAATCGCCGGCGCTGCAGTCAACGCTGGATACTTTGCATAGAAAAAGAACCGAATTGCCCAAAGGAGCTCCTTTTAAGCGCGGGGTTTGTTTAAAGGTGACCACGACTACGCCGAAAAAGCCTAACTCGGCTTTAAGAAAAATCGCCCGCGTTAGATTGTCCAACGGCATGGAAGTAACCGCCTACATTCCCGGCGTCGGCCATAATTTGCAAGAGCATTCCATTGTTTTATTAAAAGGCGGGAAAACCAAAGATTTGCCCGGCGTCAGATATAAAATAATCCGCGGTGTTTATGATACCCAGGGAGTTGAAGGCCGAAGGCAAAGCCGCAGCTGCTATGGAGCTAAAACACCTAAACAATAATCACACAACTCGTAACCCACAACTCGTAACCCGAATTATTAAAAGAGTTATGAGTTACGCGCTACGAGTTATGAGAATAAATTTATGAGAGGAAAACCAGTTTCCAAAAGAAAAATACAAGTAGACGTAAAATATAACGATCCGGATATCGCCAAGTTTATTAATTACATAATGGAACGGGGTAAAAAAACCATAGCGCAAAAAATTGTCTATGCTTGTTTGGATATTATTAAAGAAACGACCAAGCAGGACCCTCGGCATGTTTTCAATAAAGCTTTAAAGCAGGTTAGCCCGCTACTTGAAATCCGCGGCCGCCGCATCGGCGGAGCCAATTATCAGATTCCGCATCAAGTTAGAGGCGAACGCCGTTTTAATTTAGGCTGCCGCTGGATTATCAACGCGGCCCGGGCCAGAAAAGGCAAATCCATGGCGGAAAAGTTATCCATGGAAATTTTGGACGCGGCCAAAGGCGAAGGCACGGCCGTTAAGAAGAGGGCTGAAGTCCACCGCATGGCCGAAGCCAATAAAGCTTTCGCGCATTTCTCAAGATAAATATGCCGTTGGATTATAATAGACAAAAAGGCTTTGGTTTGATAATTATTCTAATTGCTATTTTAATAATTGCAGTTATTGCCTTAGGAGCGATGAATCGGAAAGGCCAAATTGAGCAAAACAAGGAAGTAAAAAATAAAGCAGTAGAAGATTTAAAAAATATAAATATTAATTTAGAAAAAAATAATCAGGAAATTCAGAATAATATTAAATAATTACCAATTTTCAATTAAAAATTAAATCATTAAAAATTAGAAATTTTTTGTATTATGCCCAGAGAATATTCGTTGGAAAAAACCAGAAATATTGGGATTATCGCCCATATTGACGCCGGCAAAACTACGGTTAGCGAGCGTATTCTTTTTTATACGGGTAAAAAGCATAAAATCGGCGAGGTGCATGAAGGCGCGGCCGAAATGGATTGGATGGAGCAGGAACGCGAGCGCGGCATTACTATAACGTCCGCGGCTACGACTTGTTTTTGGAAAGATTGCCGCATTAACCTGATTGATACGCCCGGACACGTTGATTTTACGGCCGAAGTTGAGCGCTCTTTGCGCGTCTTAGACGGCGGCGTAGTAGTCTTTGACGGCGTGGCCGGAGTAGAGCCGCAATCAGAAACGGTTTGGCATCAGGCGGATAAATACAGCGTGCCGCGCATCGCTTTTATCAATAAAATGGATCGGACAGGCGCGAATTTTTATGCCGATTTGGAATCAATTTATAAAAGATTAACCAAGCATGCCCATCCGATTCAGCTGCCGATTGGCGCTGAAGATAAATTTTTGGGCATCATTGATTTATTTGAAAAAAAGGCGCGATTTTTTCTGGATGAACTGGGCACTAAATGGGAAGATCGCGAGATTCCGGAAGATATGAAAGCTAAGACGGAAGAATATCGGTCTAAGCTGGTTGAAGCCATTGCCGATAATGACGAAATTTTAATGAATAAATATCTGGCCGGCGAAGAAATTGTCGTCGCTGATTTAAAAAGAGTTTTGCGCCAGGCCGTTAATAATAATAAAATTGTGCCGGTGCTTTGCGGCAGCGCTTTAAAGAATAAAGGCGTGCAGTCGCTCTTGGACGCGGTAGTTGATTATTTGCCATCACCCCTAGATGTGCCGGTTATCACCGGTTTTGATCCGGATGACAAAGAAAAAAATATAGAAGTTAAGCCGTCTGACGATGAGCCTTTTGCGGCTTTAGCTTTTAAAATCGCCACCGATCCCTACGTGGGCAAGCTTTGTTTTATCAGGGTTTATAGCGGAGTTTTGCAGTCAGGCTCCTACGTTTTAAATACCACTACCGGCAACCGCGAAAGAATCGGCCGCATTGTCAGGATGCACGCTAACCACCGTGAAGAAGTCCAGGAAGTTTATTCCGGAGAAATCGCGGCCGCCATCGGCTTAAAAGCCACGACTACTGGCAATACTTTATGCGATGAAAGCCGGCCGCTGGTTTTAGAATCAATTACTTTCCCGGAAACGGTTATTTCCATCGCCATTGAGCCGAAGACTAAAGCCGATCAGGAAAAAATGGGCATGGCGCTCGCTAAATTGGCCGAAGAAGACCCGACTTTTAGGGTCAGAAGCGACGAAGAAACCATGCAGACTATTATTGCCGGCATGGGCGAATTGCATTTGGATATTATCGTTGATAGAATGAAGCGCGAATTTAAAGTTGAAGCTAACGTGGGCAAGCCGCAAGTGGCTTACCGCGAAACCATTAAAAAATCGGCTGAAGCCGA
This sequence comes from Patescibacteria group bacterium, assembly GCA_041662965.1. Lineage (NCBI taxonomy): Bacteria > Patescibacteria group bacterium. Next base: position 16,087 of record JBAZRI010000007.1, read on the forward strand.
AGGAAAATATATTAAGCAATCTGGCGGGCGCGGCCAATACGGCCATTGCTGGTTAAGAGTTGAACCGAATGAAACCGGCAAAGGCTTTGAATTCCTTGATGAAGTAAAGGGCGGATCAATTCCGCGAGAATACATACCGGCGATAGAAAAAGGCGTTAAAGAAGCTTTGGATAAAGGTATTTTAGCCGGTTATTCCATAGTTGATGTTAAGGTGGCCGTGTTTGAAGGCTCTTACCATGAGGTTGATTCTTCGGAAGCGGCTTTTAAAATTGCCGGCTCCATGGCTTTTCAGGAAGCTTGCCGTAAAGCTACGCCGATTATTTTGGAGCCGATTATGAAAGTTGAAGCGGTAACGCCTGAAGAATTCATGGGTGAAGTTATCGGCGACCTTAATTCAAAAAGAGCGCAAATTGAAGAAATGGGCGACCGCGCCAATGTTAAATTTATTAAAGCTAAAGTTCCTTTGGCCGCCATGTTCGGTTATGCCACGCAGTTAAGATCAATGACCCAGGGCCGAGCCAGCTATAGCATGGAGTTTGCTTATTATTCCGAGGTGCCGAAAAATGTAGCCGAAGAGATTATCGGCGGTAAAGGGAAATAATTTTTGTTTCGTTTGACAATTTGTTGAGTTAGAATATATAATGTTAATATTATTAATATTTTCATTGCCCCTATGCAAGATCAATTGCAAAAAGCGATTAATTTAGCAAAAAAAACCGGCGACAAATTGATTGTTTTTGATAGCTCAAAACCGGAAAATGTTTTCGTTGTTTTATCCCTAAAAGATTATGAAAATTTAGTTTTAGGCAAAAGCGAAGTTAGAGGCTTGACAGAAGATGAATTACTTGATAAAATAAATCGCGATATCGCAATTTGGAAAAGCGACCAGTCGGAAGCGGAAAACATTGAGACGATTCCGGATTATTTTAAAGAATTGCCGGCTAAAGAAGAACGCTTTGAAAAAACCGTGAAAAAATCCGGCAGCAGCTGGTCAATTCCTTCAAGAAGAAAATTGAACGCCGAAGAAATAATTGAAGAAGATCGGCAGTATCTAGAAGAATTAGCATTTTAAATTTATATATAAATAATAATAAAGACGGCTGGGAGCCCGGCCTTATTTAAATAATAAGGGCAAATAACTCCGAAAATTCGGAGGCCGTTAAGGAAAAATAAATATGGCAGAAAAATTTGAACGCACAAAACCCCATGTTAACGTGGGGACAATCGGCCATGTTGACCATGGCAAAACAACTTTGACTGCCGCTATGTTGGCGGTGTTAAAAAGCAAGGGTTTTAGAGCGTCTGAAAAAAACGTTGATCAGATTGACGCGGCTCCGGAAGAAAAGGCTCGCGGCATTACTATTGCCACTTGCCACGTTGAGTATGAAACTGAAAAAAGGCATTATGCTCACGTTGATTGTCCCGGCCACGCCGATTATGTTAAGAACATGATTACCGGCGCCGCCCAAATGGACGGAGCCATACTCGTGGTAGCGGCTACCGACGGGCCCATGCCCCAGACCAGAGAACATATTTTGCTCGCCAGACAGGTCGGAGTGCCTTATATCGTTGTTTTCTTGAATAAATGCGATATGGTTGAAGATAAAGAATTAATTGATTTGGTTGAGGAAGAAATTCGCGATTTATTGAAGAAATATGAATTCCCGGGCGATACTACTCCGATTATCAGAGGTTCGGCTTTAAAGGCCTTGGAGAATCCCAGCGGCGAATACGGCCAAGGGATTATGGATTTAGCCAAAGCTTTAGATGAATATATTCCTGAACCGAAACGCGATACTGACAAGCCGTTTTTAATGCCGGTTGAAGATATTTTTTCAATTGAAGGGCGTGGCACAGTGGTTACCGGCCGCATTGAAAGAGGCATGATTAAAGTCAACGAAGAAGTGGAAATAATCGGTTTAAAAGATACCCAAAAGACTGTAATTACCGGTATTGAAATGTTTAATAAATCTTTAGACGAAGGACGAGCCGGAGATAATGCCGGGTTACTCTTGCGCGGCACTAAAAAAGACGAAGTGGAAAGAGGCCAGGTTTTAGCCAAACCGGGCACGGTTACTCCTCATACTGAATTTGACGCCGAAGTTTTTATTTTAACCAAAGAAGAAGGCGGACGGCATAAACCATTTTTTAAGGGCTATAAGCCGCAATTTTATGTCCGCACGACCGATGTTACCGGCGAAGTTGAATTGCCTGAAGGCACCGAAATGGTTATGCCCGGCGATACGGTCAATTTGAAAATCAAATTGATTTCTCCGGTGGCTTTGGAAGAAAAACAGAGATTCGCCATTCGCGAAGGCGGCAGAACCGTCGGCGCCGGCGTAGTTACTAAAATTATTAAGTAAGCATTTTGCCTCGCTCATGATTATGGGCGAGGTTATAATGTATATTTAAAATTACTACAGCATTGATTGGAATAAATTTGTAAAATTTATTCCAATCATAAATAATAAATAATTTGAAACGAAAACATGACTGAAGTTAAAGAAAAAAAGAAAACGGCGGCGGCAGAGGCTAAATCGGAAGTAAAAGCTTTCGAAGAATCTAAGCAAAGAATCCGCATTAAGATTAAAGCTTTTGACCACAAGATTATTGACCAGTCAACCAAGACTATTATTGACACCGCCGAGAGGACCGGAGCCCAAATTTACGGTCCCATACCCTTGCCAACCGAGAAGAAAAAGTATACGGTTAACAGCTCAACCTTTGTCCATAAAGATTCACGGGACCAGTACGAAATTAGAATTCATAAAAGATTGGTGGATATTATTGATCCGACCCCTAAAACCATAGAATCTTTAACCAATCTTGGCCTGCCGGCCGGAGTTGACGTTGAGATTAAAATGTAGTCCTTAAAAATTACGACATTAATGACTAGGCAAAATTCATTAAATTTTCTACTGCGGAACTCGCCTGAGATTACTCAGGCTCAAACAGTCCTCGCACGAAAATTAAACAAATTTTGCCTAGTCAATTAGCAAATATAATATTAATGAAGTTTTAAGCGGCTCTCGAAAGGGAAAGTGTTTAAAAAATAGTTAATATAATAGCGAGGTAAAATTCAACAAAAATCAGTAAAAAATTAAATTCTGCATTAGTGCGAATTAATTTAGGCTAACCGCCGAGCGCGGTTTATAACTGGTTTGTTGAAAAAACCGGTTTTATTTTATAAAAAATATGAAATTTATTATAGGCAAAAAAATTGAAATGACCCAGGTTTGGCAGGGCGAAAAAGTAATCGCCGTGACCAAGATTCAAGCCGGGCCATGCCCGGTAGTGCAGTTAAAGACTACCGCTAAAGACGGCTATAGCGCGGTTCAGCTTGGTTTTGGCGAAAAGAAAGAAAAAAATATCAGAAAACCGCAGTTAGGCCATTTTAAAAAAGCTAAAATTTCCTCTAAAGATGGAAAAACCAATTTAAGGCATTTATGCGAATTTAGAGATGAAATTAAAGATTTAAAAATTGGAGATATAGTTTCATTGGATACTTTTGAGGTTGGCGATACGGTGAAAGCAGTCGGCACTTCAAAAGGCAAGGGTTTTCAGGGCGGCGTCAGGCGGCATCATTTTCATGGCCATAACGCCACACATGGCACTAAGGACCAGGTTAGAACCGGCGGATCAATCGGCGCCGGCGGCCCGCAGCACGTTTTTAAAGGCTTAAGAATGCCGGGGCGCATGGGCAATTCACGAGCGACTGCCAGTAATTTAAAAATCGTTCAAATAGATAAAGCCAATAATATTTTATATATTAGCGGCGCTGTTCCGGGCGCGAGAAACGGCTTGGTTTTAATTTCCGGCGAAGGGGAGTTGAAAATTGTAAAACCGATTGTTGAAGAAATAAAACCGGAAGTGAAAATAGAAGAAACTGTAAAAACTGAAACCGTGGAAGAGAAAAAAGAAGTGCCAGTAGAAGTAAATAAGAACAGTTAATTATAATAAATCTGGATTCCCGCTTTCGCGAGAATGACAAAAAGGTATGTCAATTAAGATAAAAATTTATAATCAAAATGCTGAAGCGGCCGGGGAAATGCAACTTAGCCTTAAGGTTTTTGGCGTGAAAGTTAATAATGATTTGATACATCAGGCCGTTGTAACCCAGATGGCTAACGAAAGGCAGGTTATCGCCCACACTAAAGATAGAAGCGAAGTCAGGGGCGGCGGTAAAAAGCCGTGGCGCCAAAAAGGCACCGGCCGGGCGCGCCATGGTTCAAGCCGATCTCCGATTTGGATTGGCGGCGGAGTAACTTTCGGCCCAAGAAACGACAGAAATTTTAAAATGAGAATCAATAAAAAAATGAAGCAAAACGCTTTGCTGATGGTTTTATCCGATAAAGCGGCCGGCGATAATTTTATAGTATTGGATAAATTGGCAACCGCTGAATTCAAAACCAAAATTTTTGATAAAATTATCAGCGGGTTTGAAAATAAAATTTTAAAGCCGGTTAAAGATGTTAAAGCCGGCGCTAAGAAGAAAGACGTTAAAAGAAGTTTTCTGATAATCGTTGATAAAGGCGATGAAAAATTAAGCTGTTCGGCCAGGAATTTGCCCGGCATTAAATTAATGAACACGGATAATCTTAATATAGTTGATTTATTAAAATACAAGAATTTAATTTTAAATAAAGCGGCGGTTGAAAAATTAACCGAAAGATACGGTAAATAAAAACTATGGGTTTATTTAATAAAAAAACTGAAATTAAGAAACAGTCGGCGGCTAAAATCGCTAAGGTTAGCGATGCAAAAAGCGCGGTAAAAACAGGAGTGGAAACTAAAAGCATGAAAGATCTATATGGCGCGGCTGAAGCGGGAAAAGCTAAATCGACGGCTAAGCCAAGCGAAAAAAAATCAGTTTTTGGCAATGCTTATAAAATAATCATGAAACCTTTAGTTACGGAAAAAGTAAGCGGCTTAGGCGCTTTGAATAAATATGTTTTTGCCGTGGCTAAAAATGCCAACAAAATTGAAGTAGCCAAAGCGATTAAAGAAATTTACGGCATCAAGCCGGTTGGCGTAAACGTAATTAGGATGAGCGGTAAAAAAGCGCGCTACGGCCGGATTAGCGGCCAAAGAAAAGATTGGAAAAAGGCTATTATAACTTTGCCTAAAGGCGAAACGATTAAAGTTTACGAAGGCGTGTAACCTTTAAAAACTTTTTCAGAAAAAGTTTTTCCCCCTCCGGGGATAAATAATATTTTCAAAAAATATAACGTATCAAGTAAAAATTTAATAGCGGACAAGGTCCTACTGCCATTAAATTTTTATTTGATATAATAAATATGGGGATAAAAAAAGTAAAACCTACATCACCAGGCAGAAGATCGGCCACCTTCGATGATTTTTTGGATATTACCAGAACCGAACCGGAAAAGAGCTTGATTATCATAAAAAAGGGCCAAGCCGGCAGAAACAACCAAGGCAAGATCACGGTCAGGCATCAGGGCGGCGGCGTTAAAAGATATATCAGGCAGATTGATTTTTTCAGGGATAAATTTGATATACCCGGAAAAATTATGTCTATTGAATATGATCCTGGCCGCGGCGCCCGCATCGGCTTGGTAAATTATAAAGACGGGGCGAAAAGATATATTATTATGCCTTTAGGCCTTAAGGTTGGCGATGAAATATTAAGTTCAAAAAATCAAATTGAAATAAAAACCGGCAATGCCATGCCGATTAAATTTATTCTGCCGGGCATAGAGGTTAATAATATAGAGCTAGAGCCGGGCCGAGGCGCCAAAATCGCTCGTAGCGCTGGAGATTTGGTTTTTGTCATGGGCACTCTGGGAAATTACGCGCAAATCAAGATGCCTTCAGGAGAAATCAGATTGGTTAATAAAGATTGCCTTTGCACTGTCGGACAGGTTTCCAATCCTGATAGAAGGCATATTACCATAGGGCGAGCTGGAAGGCAGAGGCTATTAGGCATTAGGCCGACGGTTAGAGGCACGGCCATGAATCCGGTTGATCATCCTCATGGCGGCGGCGAAGGCAAACAGTCTATCGGCTTAAAGCATCCAAAAACCAGATGGGGCAAACCGGTCTTTGGCGTTAAAAGCAGAAAAAATAAAAAAAGATCAAATAGATTAATTATCCAAAGAAGGAAAAAATAATATATAATATATGTCCAGATCACTTAAAAAGGGGCCGTACATAAACGAAAGATTATTAAAAAAGATAAAAGCCTTGCGCCCCGGCGACAAGACCATAATTAAGGTTTGGGATAGGTCTTGCACGGTTACGCCGGAAATGGTAGGCTTTACCATTGGCGTGCATAACGGCAAACAGCATACCCCGGTGTTTGTAGTGGAAAATATGGTTGGGCATAAATTAGGAGAATTTTCGCCGACCAGAAAGTTTGTCAGCCACGGCGGCAAGATGGCTAAAGATCAGGCTAAAGAAGAGGCTCCGGCCGCTCCGACCGCTCCGACCGCTAGAGCAAAAAAATAAACATAACGATATAATTTAGAATATATTTATAATATGGAAGTTAAAGCAAAAGCAAAATTTATCAAGATGTCTCCGGCTAAAATACGCTTGGTAGCTAATTTGATTAAGAAAATGCCGGTTGAAAAAGCTTTAAATCAGCTGCAGTTTATTAATAAGCTGGCCAGCGGCCCGGTGGCCGTATTAATTAAATCAGCCATGGCTAATGCCGAGCATAATTTTGAATTGGCTAAAGATAATTTATTTATAAAAGAATTAAGAGTTGACGAGGGGCCGACTTTAAAACGTTCAATGCCTCGGGCGCATGGCCGAGCGACGCCGATCAGAAAAAGAACCAGCCATATTAATTTAATTTTAGGTGAAATTAAGCCTTCGGGCGCTGTCAAAGCCAAAAAACAAGTTATTGCCGCGCCGATAAAGTTAGAGGCGCAGCCTAAAAAAGAGCCGGCAGTTAAATTAAAAGAATCGGTTAAAGCGGAAACGGCTGAACCTAAAGATGATGCCGCTAAAGAAAAGGGTAAAGTAATAGTTGATCCGCGGATGGAAGGCCGTGGCGGACACGCCAAAATTGAAGGCGGCAAAGGTTTTACCACTAAAATATTTAGACGCAAAAGCGGATAATTAATTGTAAAAAGTTATATATGGGACACAAAGTAAATCCAAAAGTTATTAGGCTGAATATTACTAGGACCTGGCCGTCCAAGTGGTTTGGCGTTGGAAAAGTTATGATTAAAAATCTGGAACAGGACGTCAGAATAAGAAAATTTTTATTTGCTGAATTGCGCGAAGCCGGGTTGGACAGGGTTGAAATAGAAAGAAGCGGCCATAAGGTTAGTATCGGGGTATTTACGGCCAAGCCGGGTATTATTATCGGCCGCGGCGGCAGCGGAGCCGGAGATTTAAAAAAGAAATTGCATGATAAATTTTTAAAGAATTTCAGATTAGCCGATATAAATTTAAATATTACGGAATTTGACAGGCCGAATTTAAGCAGTATGATAATCGCCCAAGCCATGGCGATTGACATTGAAAAAAGAATGCCGTTCAGGCGCGTTATGAAGCAAGCGATTAATAAAGTGGAGCGGGCCGGCGCTTTAGGCGTGAAAGTTGTTGTTAGCGGCCGGCTTAACGGTTCGGAGATCGCCCGCACGGAGATGTTGACTTCAGGCAAAGTTCCTCTGCATACTTTAAGAGCTGATATTGATTTCGCTAAAACCACGGCCAGGACTACTTACGGCGCTATCGGCATAAAATTTTGGATATACAAGGGAGATATTTTTAAAAAAGAAGAAGCCGGTAAAGGCGAAATAGTCGGGGAGAAAAAATAATATGTTAATGCCAAAGAAAACAAAATGGAGAAAAATGCATAAGCGCCGCCGGGGCGGGAAAGCCACCCGTATGATTAGCGTGAGTTTCGGCGATTATGGGCTAAAGAGTTTAGAGGCTTGCTGGATATCTTCAAGGCAAATTGAATCGGCCAGAAAAGTTTTAACTAAATATATTAAAAAAGGCGGAAAAATTTGGATTAGAATTTTTCCCGATAAATCGGTGACGGTCAAAGGCGGAGAGATTCCTATGGGTAAAGGCAAGGGAGCGGTTGATCATTACGTTGCCATAGTTAAGCCAGGCATGATAATGTTTGAAATGACCGGCGTTAACGAAGCTGAAGCTAAAGAAGCTATGAGAATGGCTGCCTATAAGCTGCCGGTTAAATGCAAATACGTAACTAAGCTATAAATATGGAATTTAAAGAATTAAAAAGTAAAACCGAAAAAGAGTTAAAGCAATTTCTAGGAGAATCCCGAGACAAATTGAGGGATTTGCGTTTTAAAGATGCTAATAAGCAATTAAAAGATGTTAGAGAAATAAGAGAAATAAAAAAAATAATTGCCAGAGTTTTAACATTATTAAGCAAGAAAAATTAATTATATGGCGGATATTAAGCAAGACAATTTTAAAAAAGAAGTTATTAAGCGCAAATTCAACGGCGTGGTGGTTGGCGATAAAATGGATAAAACCAGGGTAGTTTCGGTTGAATCGGTAAAAATACATCCGATGTATAAGAAAAGATATAAGGTTAACAGAAAATATAAAGTGCATGATGAAAAAAATTTATATAAAACAGGAGATAAGGTGCGGTTTCAAGAATGCCGTCCGCTAAGCAAAGATAAAAGATGGCGGATGATATATTAATAAGTAATTAGCGTATATTTTATGATACAAGTACAGACAATAGTAAAAGTCGCGGATAATAGCGGCGCCAAAAGAGTTATGTGCGTTAGGGTGCTCGGCGGCTATAAAAAACGCTATGCCCACGTCGGAGAAATAATTACCGCCGCGGTTAGAGAAGCCGCGCCTCATGCCGCCATTAAAAAAGGCGACGTGGTGCATGCCGTTATTGTCAGAACCAAAAAGGAAATCAGGCGATCGGACGGAGTCTATGTGCGTTTTGATGAAAATGCCTGCGTGATTATAGATAAAGAAAAAAAAGAGCCTAAAGGCACAAGAATTTTTGGACCGGTGGCCAGAGAATTGAAGCAAATGGGGTTTTTAAAAATTGCCTCGCTGGCGCCGGAAGTACTGTAAAATAAATGATTGGCCTAAATTTATAAAATTTTCTACTGCGGAACTCGCCCGAGATTACTCGGCCTCAAACAGTCCTCGCACGAAAATTTTACAAATTTAGCCCAATCATAAAAGCAAGAATTAAATTTATGAAGATAAAAAAAGGCGACAAAGTAAAAATTTTAGCAGGTAAAGACAAAGGCAAAATTGGTAAAGTTTTGCAGGTTTTCGAGTCGGCCAATCGAGCCAGCGTTGAAGGCTTAAATCTTTTAGTTAAGCATATGCGGCCGAGAAAACAGGGAGAAAAAGGGCAAAGAATAGAATTCCCGGCGCCGATTAATTTATCAAATGTTATTTTAGTTTGCACAAAGTGCGATAAGCCGACCAGAGTCGCTTATAAATATCTGGAAGTAGTAAAAAATGACATTAAACAAAAAAAGAAAGTTAGAATCTGCAAAAAATGCAAGCAAGTAATAGATTAATTTATATGAATTTAAAGGAAAAATATAAAAAAGAAATAGCGCCAAAAATGACAGACAAGTTCGGTTATAAGAATTTGCTGGCCGTACCTAAACTAACCAAAGTAGTGATTAATTCCGGCGTGGGCAGAAACGCTAAAGATAAGAATTTTATAGATAGCGTAATCAGCAGCCTGGAAAGAATTAGCGGCCAGAAGCCTATGGCGACTAAATCCAAGCAGTCAATTTCCGCCTTTAAAACCAGAAAAGGCATGGTTATCGGCGTGGCCGTAACTTTACGCGGCCAGAGAATGTTTGATTTTGTGGAAAAATTAGTTAACATAACTTTTCCGAGAATCAGGGATTTTAGAGGCATTAACGCCAAACAGGTGGACAACCATGGTAATTTAGCGGTAGGTTTTAAAGAGCATATTGCTTTTCCGGAGATTGAAGCCGACGAGGTGGATAATATTCACGGGCTTCAGGTTTGTCTTTCTACGACCGCTAAAACTTATGAAGAAGGCTTGGAATTATTTAAATTAATGGGTTTTCCGTTTAAAGCGGAATAATATTTTATGGCCAGAACAGCATTAATCGTAAAATCGAAAAAGACACCAAAATTTTCCACGAGGATTGTAAGGCGTTGCTGGCGTTGCGGCCGCGACCATGGTTTTATGAGAGATTTCGGCCTTTGCCGTATTTGCTTTAGAGAGTTAGCCTCTAATACGGATATACCGGGAGTAACCAAATCTTCATGGTAAATATTTTATTTTTTATTTTTTATTTTTTATTTTAATATGACGGATCCAATAGCAGACATGTTAACAAGAATAAGAAACGCCCAGGCCGTAAATATCCAAACGGTTGTTTTACCTATGAGTAAGATCAAGCACGGCATCGCTAAGATACTGGAGGCTGGCGGCTGGGTGGAAAAAGTTGATATTGTTAAAACCGAAAGTAAAAAGAACTCAAGCTCGATTTTTAACGAGATTAAGATTGATTTAAAATATAGAAACGGCCAGCCGGCGATTACTTCTTTAAAGAAAATAAGTACGCCGGGCCGCAGGATTTATGCCAATAAAAATGAATTACCGAGAGTTTTAAATAATTTAGGCATAGCGATTATTTCCACGCCGCGCGGATTAATGACTAATAAAGAAGCTAAAAAGCAGGGCATCGGCGGGGAAGTGATTTGCGAAATTTACTAAGTAAAACATGAAGATTTAGGTAGATTTTATAAAATTTTCTACTGCGGAACTCGGCTGAGATTACTCAGCCTCAAACAGTCCTCGCACGAAAATTTTACAAAATCTACCCAAATCAAATATATAGATAAATAATAAACTTATGTCACGTTTAGGAAAATTACCAATAGAATTGCCGGCCGGAACTCAAGCCAGACTTGATGATGGTTTTATAATTGTTAAAGGGCCGAAAGGCGAGCTTAAAACTAAGATGCATGAAATTATAAAAACAGAAATAACCGATAAAGAAATTAAATTATCCATTGATGATCAGACTATCGGTAAAAATAAAGCTTTATGGGGGCTGTTCAGAAGTTTGATTAAAAATATGGTAGTCGGAGTTAACGAGGCGTATACTAAAAAATTGGAGATTAACGGCGTTGGTTATAAGGCGGCGGTAAGCGGCGATAAGTTAACTTTAAACGTCGGTTATTCTCATCCGGTAATTTATAATTTGCCGGCCGGCATAAAGGCTGAAGTCCAGGCTAATATTATTGTTATTAACGGCATTGATAAGCAGTTAGTCGGTGAAGTCTCGGCGCAAATCAGGAAGATTAGGAAGCCGGAGCCTTATAAAGGCAAAGGCATTAAATATAGCGAGGAAATATTAAGGCGTAAGGCCGGTAAGACCGCCGGTAAGGCCGAAAAGTAAACATATATGCTTGGGCTAAATTTATAAAATTTTCTACTGCGGAACTCGCTCCGCTATTGCGGAGCTCAAACAGTCCTCGCACGAAAATTTTACAAATTTAGCTCAAGCGATAACATAAATATAGAAAGTATTATATGGATATTAATAAAATTAAACAAAATAAAAGGCTTAGGCGCAAAGGCAGAGTTAGAGCAAAAGTTAGCGGCACGGCCGTTTGCCCGAGATTAAGCGTTTTTAGGTCTAATCGCGGAATTTACGCTCAAATCATCAATGATGAAATTGGCAAGACTTTGGTTGCCGTCAGCGCCGGAGAAATAAAAAAGAAAGACCTGCCTACCGGACAGGCAGGCAAAAAAATTGCCGTAAGTTTGGAGTTGGGAAAATTGATTGCTTCCAAAGCTATAGCTAAGGGTATTGGCCGGGTTGTGTTTGACCGCAACGGCTATAAATATCATGGCCGAGTAAAAGCTTTGGCCGAGGGCGCTCGCGCCGGCGGTTTAAAATTTTAAAGCTTTAAAAACTTTTTTAGAAAAAGTTTTCCCCCTCCGGGGATAAATAATATTTTCAAAAAATATAATGTATCAAATTAAAATTTAATAGCGGGTAAAGCCCTATGGCCATTAAATTTTAATTTGATGATAAAATATGGAAGATATAAAAAAACAACAAGAAATTACAGATAGCCAAGCGGTGCCGGCGGCGGAGCCTAAGGTTAATAATGCCATGCCTGCGCCAACATCAACATCAACTATTGAAGGCAGAAATAGCGGCGGTTTTTCCGACAGAAAAAGAAATTTTAAAGGCAAAAGAGGCGCCGGCCGCGGCCGGGGCGACGGGGGTCTGCCGGAAGAATTTGAGCAAAAAATGATTGATATCGCCCGCGTTACCCGCGTTATGGCCGGCGGTAAAAGAATGCGCTTCAGGGCTTGCGTGGCTATCGGCAATAAGAAAGGCCGAGTTGCCATCGGCTTGGCTAAAGGCGCCGATGTTACCGGAGCCGTGACTAAGGCCGTTAATAAAGCTAAAAAAGATTTTATTGACATACCGATTGTTAACGAAACCATCCCCCATGAAATTTATCAGAAATTGGGCGCGGCTAAAATTTTATTCAAACCGGCTAAAAAGGGCCGAGGCATTATCGCCGGCGGCGCCGTTAGAATTCTTCTGGAGCTTTCCGGCATAAAAAATATTACCAGTAAAATATTAGGCACCGGCAATAAAGTCAATAATGTAAAATGCACGATTGAAGCGCTGAAAAATTTAAAAAGGCCGGTCAAGCAGGAAAATAAGAATAATAACGACAAAGCGCAGAATTTAAAATAACCATATGTCTTTATCACTTTCTACAATCAGGCCGGCTCGCGGCTCGGCTAGAAATAAAAAAAGAATCGGCAGAGGCAACGCTTCTGGCCATGGTTCTTATAGCACTCGCGGGATAAAAGGCCAAAGGTCAAGAAGCGGCGGCAGAAATAAATTAAGAAGATTAGGCTTTAAGCAGATATTGGCCGCTACGCCGAAGAACAGGGGCTTTAAATCAGCTAAGACTAAAAATCAAGTTGTTAATCTTAAAGATTTAAACGATAATTTTTCCGCCGGCGCTAAAATCAACGCCGCTAGCCTGTTTAAAGCCGGTTTAGTGCAAACCGTTCAGGAAAAAATAAAAATTTTAGGCCAGGGCGAACTAACTTTAAAAAATTTGGAATTTGAAGGAGTTAAGGCAAGCGATAGTGCTAAGCTGCAGATTGAAAAAATGGGCGGAAAAGTGATATAATTGAAAAGGCGGGAATTATATATAGCAATACAAACTATGTACGATAAGCTAATACAAATTTGGAAAGCGCGCGATTTGCGCTATAGCATACTTTTTGTTTTAGGCATGCTGGCTATTTTCCGCTTGGCCGCGCATATTCCGGTTCCCGGAGTCGATACCCAGGCGCTTAAAGATTTTTTCGCTTCTAACCAGATTTTGGGCCTGATGAATATATTCGCCGGCGGCGGCATGACTAATTTTTCCATTGTCATGATGGGCGTCGGACCATACATTACTTCTTCAATTATTTTTCAGCTTTTAGCCATGATTATTCCGAAGCTGGAAGAGATGAATAAAGAAGAAGCCGGACGCCAAAAGGTTAATATGTGGACTCGCTGGATGACCGTGCCTCTGGCCGTTTTAGAAGCTTACGGCATGATTACACTACTCCGCCGGTCATCGCATTTAATTTTAGGCGATATCAGCCCGTTTGATTTATTTGCTATGATTATGACCGTGGCCGCCGGTACGGTTTTTTTAATGTGGCTGGGCGAATTAATGACCGAGAAGAAAGTCGGCAACGGGATTTCCTTGTTGATTTTTGCCGGCATCGTTTCTGGGCTGCTGCAAACCGCCCAGCAGGTAATAGTTACCTTTGACCCGTCAAAGCTCTATGTGATTTTAGGCTTTTTAGCTATCGCCATTATTACCGTAGTCGGCGTGGTAGTAGTTAATGAGGGCCAGCGCAATGTGCCGGTGCAATATGCCAGGCAGATTAGGGGCAACCGCATGTTCGGCGGCACTTCAACGCATTTGCCGCTTCGCGTTAATATGGCCGGCGTCATCCCGATTATTTTTGCCATTTCCGTAGTAATTTTTCCGCCCATGATTGCCCAATTTTTTATACACGCGCGTACGGCTTTTATCGCTAGCGCCGCCCAGTGGACTATCGGTTTTTTTCAAAATCAATTAGTCTACGCGATTTTATATTTTTTGTTGGTTTTTGCTTTTACTTATTTTTATACCGAGGTTATTTTTCATCCGACCCAGATTGCGGAAAATCTGCAGAAGCAAGGCGGTTTTATCCCGGGGATTAGGCCGGGGCGCCATACTAGCGAATATTTAGCCAATACTACGCATAAAATTATATTTGTCGGCGCTTTATTTTTAGGCATTATTGCCATCTTGCCTTTGATTTTAAGATATTTTACCGGCATCCAATCTTTAACTATCGGCGGCACATCTCTCTTAATCGTGGTCTCGGTGGTTATTGAAACCGTTAAACAGATTGAATCGCAGTTGACTATGCGGGAGTATGAAGGGATGTAGATAAAAAATAAATATTTTACCTGATTTGGTCAGATTATTTTTCCTGCTTAGACGAAATTTGATCTCCCTGCGGTCGCTACAATTTCGTATGCGCGATAAAAATAATCTGACCAAATCAGGTTTTCTGATAATATTAGAAAATCCCATGCTAATGGGGTTTTTTGTTTGGTTAAATTGTGATATAATAAGGCTATAATAAGTTTAATTTTAAATATATGGCTCAAAGACTCGGGCTTTATGATCTTAATAAAAAATTATCGGCTTATAAATTAGCTAGATCAGTTGGAGGCTTAAATTTTAAGCCAAGTAAAGGCTCTGGCGATGCTCTCCGAGGCATACAGAGAGGAGCAAATTTAAAAAAAACTTTAATCAATATCGCAAAGGGAAAATCGGCCTATACATTTGAAAGAGAATTAAAATTAAAATATGGTATCGCTGGTTCGCAGGCTTATAAGAGACAAGGAATAATGAAATTAATCCAAGGCAGTAAAAAAAGCGGTTTGACTCCCGAACAAATAAAAAGAAATTTAAATTATAGCCAGCAAAAAGACAAGTTGACTGAAGAGGAAACTGAAACACATTATGCCAGTAATGTGATTACTACCAAGTCTATCGGCGTTTCTAATGTGCAAAAAAAAGAAAAAGACATGGGCATGGGCAGAATGACCAGACCGGTCGGATATGCCGGCGGACAGACTAATAAGCCCACCATAGGCATAAATTCTAAATCTTAAGTATGTCTAAAAAAATTATTATTTTTTTCGGCCCGCCCGGATCGGGTAAAGGCACGCAGGCGGAAATGCTCGCGAAAATTACCGATTGGAAAAAAATTTCCACCGGTGATTTATTCCGCGCTGAAATCGCGGCCGGAACTAAATTAGGTAAATTGGCGGATAAATATATTAAGGCCGGGAAATTAGCGCCGGACAAAGTAACTATAAAATTAGTTGAGCAGGGCTTAAAGCAAAAAGCTTCCGGTTTTATTTTTGACGGTTTTCCCAGAAATCGGCGGCAATTAAAGGATTTATTGGTCGTCTTTAAAAAGGCGCTTAAGAAAAACGATCAAGTTTACGCTATTGAAGTGGCGGTTGGCGATAAAGAAGTTAGAGAACGCTTAAGCCAGCGCCGCTTGTGCGCTTGCGGGAAAGTTTATCATCTGGTTTATAATCCGCCGATTAACGCCGGAGTTTGCGATATCTGCGGCGGCAAGCTTTTTATCAGAAATGACGATAAGCCGAAAGTTATTGCCGGCAGGCTAAAACTTTATCATAACGAGAGCGAACCAGCGCTTGACTATTGGCAAAAACAAGGTAAACTTATAAAAATTGACGGCGAGCAGGCGATTAAAAAAATACATGAAGAAATAGCGGGGAAATTAAAAGAATTGAAGTTGCTATGATTACCATTAAAAAAGACAATGAAATAGAATTATTACGCCAAGGTGGAAAAATTTTAGGGCAGATATTAAAGCAACTAATGGCTGAAGTAAGGCCGGGCGTAAGCACAGGCCATTTAGAGCAAATGGCTGATTTTTTAATTAAAAAAGCCGGCGGCCGGCCCTCTTTCAAAGGTTTTAAATCCGATAAAGACGATAAGCCTTATCCTACTGTTTTATGCGCCTGCATTAACAATGAAGTCGTGCATGCGCCGTCTTTGCCGCCCAAAGAGTTAAAATCAGGCGATATTATTAATATTGATATAGGCATGGAATTTCCTTTTTATCCTAAAGTTTTATCCGGCAAAGCTGTAAAAAAAGGCTATTATACGGACATGGCGGCCACGATCGCGGTCGGCAAGGTTAGCCGGGAAGCGCAAAAGTTAATTAGAGTGGCAAAGCAGGCGCTGGCTTTAGGCATAAAAGAAGTTAGGCCGGGCAATAGCTTGAACAATATCGGCAAAGCGATTGAGCGATATGTTAAGGCTAATAATTTTTCCATAGTGCGCGATTTAGTCGGCCATGGCGTCGGTTATGATTTGCACGAAGATCCGCAGATACCTAATTTTGATTTGGACTATAATAAAAAAATAATTTTAAAACCGGGCATGGTTTTAGCCATTGAGCCCATGGTTAACGCCGGTGATTGGCGCGTTAAAGAAGGGGAAGACGGCCTGACGATTTTAACGGCTGACGGCAGTTTAAGCGCGCAATTTGAGCATACGGTTTTAGTGACCGAACAAGGCTATGAGATATTAACAAAATATGAGTAATAAATTAACGAAAATATATTTAGGCATTGATTGGGGCGAAAAGCGCATTGGTTTGGCCTTGGCCGACGGCGAAACTAAGCTGGCTACGCCGTTTAAGACCGTGGCGAACGCGGAAGAAGTGGCTCGGGCGGTGGAAAGCGAGCGAATAGATATAGTGGTCGTTGGCCGGCCGGTGCGGATTATTAATTATGAGTTAGAAATTACAAATAAAAAGTATAATGAATTTATTGATAATTTAAAGAAAAAAATAAATGTACCGGTTGAATTAGTGGACGAAAGATTGTCCAGCAAAGCGGCGGACGCTTTGCCTGGCGATAAAAAAACCAAATCAAGTCGAGACGAAATAGCGGCGATGCTAATTTTGCAAAGTTATTTGGATAAAATTTAGAAAATAGTGTTAATATATACAGATAAAGTCAGTTAAAATTAATGATTTTTTTCGTTGCGCCTGCCTGCCGGCAGGCAGGGAACTCGCTGCGCTCAGACAGTCCTCACTTCAAAAAATAATTAATTTTAACTGACTTTTTATAAATATATGGAAGAAACTTTTAATATAAAAGCGATAATTTTAAATCGCAAGCCGTTTTCCGAAGACGGCTCAAAGGTTACGGTTTATTCTGAAAATCTAGGCAAGCTTGAATTAGTGGCGCGGGGGACAAAAAAAATAAAATCAAAAATGGCCGGCCATTTAGAGCCGATCGGCTTAGTTGAAATTATGGTGGTTCGCGGCAAGCGGTATAATTACATCGGCGCCGCTGTTAGCGAGGATTGCTACGCGAAGATAAAAAATGATTTTGCTAAAATAAAAGCCGCGGGCGAAGCCATAAAAGTTTTTAATTTAATCGTTAAAACAGGCGAGAGCGATCCGGATATTTTTTATCTGTTAAAAAGCTATTTTGATTTTTTGAATAATGCCGGCGTTAAGGCGGATTATGATTTATTAGCTCAATTGTTTATTTTTAAATTATTAATTAAGCTGGGGCATAAGCCGGAGCTATATAATTGCGTTAATTGCCGCAAAAAAATTCCGCCGTTAGGCAATAAATTTGATTTAGCTAAAGGCGGCTTGGCTTGCGCTAAATGCCTGCCTGAATTGGGGAGAGCCCACCAGTTGGCTATTTCAGAAAATTCCATCAAGATATTAAGGCTGGCGGATAAGAGCGATTTTAAAGAGTTGGAAAAAATCAGCCTAGATGGCAATATAAAAAAAGAAGTTATAAATATTATCAGTTTATTTTTTAAATATAGTTTTTAATAATATTAAGGAGCTTTAAGGTTGCTATGGCTATTTAGCTCTTTTTTCTTGCTTAAATTAAAAAAATAAGCTAATATTGAAGAATAACAAGGTTAGCCATGAACTAATTAATTTTTATTTTTTATCTAATATTAGATAAATTTTTATGCTTAGAACTCATACTTGCGGCGAATTAACTAAAAAAAACGCCGGCCAGGCCGTTGAGCTTGCCGGCTGGGTGCATAGCCGGCGCGATCATGGCGGTTTGATTTTTATCGATCTTCGAGACCGCTATGGTTTAACGCAATTGACTTTTGACCCGAAAATAAGCGAAGAGGCTTTAGTCGAGGCTGATAAATTGCGCCACGAATGGGTAATTAAAATAAAAGGCAAAGTCGCGCTTCGGCCGGATGACATGATAAATAAAAAACTGCCGACCGGAGAAATTGAGATTGAATGCGAGGCAATAGAAATTTTATCAAGATCAAAAACTCCGCCTTTTGAATTAAACGAAGAAAAAGCGGATGACGCTAACGAAGCTTTGCGCTTAAAATACCGCTTTGTTGATTTAAGAAGATCAAAACTGCAGTCCATGCTGAAAATTAAAGATGAGTTTTTCCGGCATATCAGAAAATATTTTCAAGCCAATGATTTTATTGAAATACAAACTCCGATTTTAGCCAATTCTTCGCCTGAAGGCGCGCGCGATTTTTTAGTGCCGTCGCGATTTTATCCCGGAAAATTTTACGCCCTGCCCCAGGCGCCGCAGCAATTCAAGCAGCTTTTAATGGTCGGCGGGCTGGATAAATATTTTCAAATCGCGCCTTGTTTCCGCGACGAGGATCCGCGCCTGGACCGCCATTACGGTGAGTTTTACCAATTGGACATGGAAATGAGCTTTGTTGAGCAGGACGATGTTTTAAAAATAATGGAGCCGTTGATGAAAGAGCTGACGGAAAAGTTTAGCGCTAAAAAATTGGTTGGGCTGGAAAAGAGCGGCAGATTTAGAGAGATACCATGGAAACAGGCCATGGAAAAATACGGCACGGACAAGCCGGATTTAAGGTTTGAGCTGGAAATTAAGCCGATTACCGAGCTGGTAAAAGGCTGCGGTTTTAGCGTTTTCGCTAATGCTGTAAAAGATAAAGGCGTAGTCCATGCTTTAAAAATTGACGGCGCGGCAAAATTCAGCCGTAAAGAAATTGACGAATTAACGGAAATCGCTAAAACTAAGGATGCTAAAGGCCTGGCTTATATTGTGATTAAAGATAAGGGAGAATTGCAGTCGCCAATTGTGAAATTTTTAGGCGATGAATTGGCGGGAAAGATTGTTGAATATCTTGGCGCTAAAGCCGGGGATATAATATTTTTTGGCGCTGATAGCTGGAAAACCGTTTGTTTAAGCTTGGGCGCGGTTAGAAATGAGTGCGCTCTTAAACTTGGCTTAAAGGATAATAAGAAAGCCGCTTGGTGCTGGGTGGTTGATTTTCCCATGTATGATTATTCGGAAATTGAAGATGGGCGGGTTGATTTCGGGCATAATCCTTTTTCTATGCCCCAAGGCGGCTTGGAGGCGCTGCGAAACAAGAATCCGCTGGAAATTTTAGCCCAGCAATTTGATTTGGTTTTAAACGGCTTTGAAGCGTCTTCGGGCGCGATAAGAAATCATAAGCCGGAAATTATGTATAAAGCATTTCAAATCGCCGGCTACACCAAAGAAGAAGTGGATAATAAATTCGGCGCCATGATCAGGGCTTTCGCGTACGGGGCTCCGCCGCATGGCGGCAACGCGCCGGGCGTTGACCGCATCTTAATGGTGCTTTTAGATTTGGATTCAATCCGCGATATTTACGCTTTCCCTAAAGACGGCAAAGGGCGGGATGTTATGATGGATTCGCCAAGCGAAGTCGGAAGCAAGCAATTGAAAGAGCTTAATATAAAAGTTGATATAGAATAAAATTTATGCGGTTATCAAAACTGCAAAAATTTATTTTAGAAAAGTGCCATAATTTTAAGGCCTCGTCGCCGGCTGAATTTTACGATTTTTACTTATCAGCGCGGGCGGGCAAGAAAGCCGTTAAAAGTAAAAAGTTAATTCAGGACATAATTCGTAAAAGTTTGGACTCGCTCGTTGCCGGCGACCTGCTTACGGCTATTGGCAAAAAGACGGCTAAAAAATGGTTTATTCATAAAGTTAAATTAACTAATATTGGCAAAAAAATAGCCAATTTAATAATTAAAAACCGGCAAAGAAAATTGCCGATTAAATAAAAAATTTATGGAAAAACAACAAAATGCCAAGTTCGCGTTTTTTTACCTGCTGTCGCTCGTGGCCTTGGTTTTTACGGCCGTTTCCACAGGTATGATAATTTTTCAGATTATTAATAAAACCATAGCGGATGATTTAAGCCTGGCGCCGGGCGGTTTTACCCAGGACGCCTTAAGGTTCGCCATTTCCGCCATTATTATCGCGGCGCCGATTTTTTTCGTCATGATGCGCCTCATAAATAAAAATCTTTTGTCGGGAAAAATGGAAAAAGAATCCGGCGTCAGAAAATGGCTGACCTATTTTATTTTGTTCGTATCGGCCGTTGTCATGATCGGCTGGTTTATCGCCACGGTCGGCAGTTTCTTAAACGGCGAACTGACCACGAAGTTTATTTTAAAATCCCTGACTTCAATTTTAATTTCCGCCCTGATTTTCAGCTATTATCTTTATGACATCAAGCGCGAAGACGTCAGCAAAAATAATGATGTCATCAGAATTTATTTTTACGGCTCAATGGCCATCGCGGCCATCGCGCTGATAGCCGCTTTTTTCTTTATTGATTCGCCTTTAAAAGTCAGGGACCAAAAATTTGATCAGGCGATTATAAATAAATTCAGCCAGATTGATAATGCTATTAACGCTTATTACGGCGAAAATAAAAAATTGCCGGCCGACTTAAACGCTTTGGTTAACGGCGGCTCAACTTATTATATTTTATTAAGCGACATAACCGATCCGGCGACTGGTAAAGTGCTTAATTATAATGTTAAGGGCAAAGACGCCTACGAACTTTGCGCCACTTTTAAGACGGAAAATAAAACCCAGGCCAACGATAAATCGTATTACGTAGATACGCGCTGGCTGCATAACGCCGGCTACCAATGCTTAAAGCAAAGGGTGGTTATATTGGATAATACTAAAGGCGAGCCTACGTCCGTGCCGGTAAGATAAGAAGGTGTTGACATTAGCTAAAAAAAGCTGTTAAATTAACTGAAATAAGCCTAAGGAGAAATCCTTAGGCTTATTTATAATTAGTATTGTCATTGCGGGCTCCCGCCCGCCTCGTTGGTCTTTAACAACTTGAGAATTATTTAAAGAGTTTATAATTATAAACAATTTAAGATTATAGGGAGATGAAATGTCTGGAAAAGGGAGAAAAAGGAGGAAATCGATGGCAAATGTAGGCGGGCGTGTAAGAGGGTGTTATAGAATTCCCGGGTATGGATCATGCGTTAAACAAATGCACAGTTCGCATAATGGCAAATGTAGACATTGCCGTGCGCCAGTAGTGAGGAATGAGAGGATTAAAGTGTTCGGATTATAAACAACTTTAAAGATAAAAGGAGGTATAATGGCATGTCCAATATATTTTAATTGTTGCGGGTGTTCTTGCGCTTGCCCAGCCTTTCCGTTAATGGCAGAGGATTTGCGAAAACTAAAAAATGAAAACAGGGAAATTTACGAAGGGATACTTTCTTTGAGGGGCATTCTTATTTATTGCGCCAGAGACGCGATTTATAAGTTTGTTCAAATATCTTAAGAATAAAGAAAGGAGGCGAAATTGAGGCCTAAAAAAGGTAAAAATGGAAATGGCCGATATCTAGGACGGCCGAGCGGCTGCGACAATATTCCCGGTGAGCCGGCATGTTTAGAACAGCTTAATGGACCAAAAAACAGCCAGTGTCAGAATTGCTGGGCGCTGGAAGTTTCGGCGACTAAAATCAGAATTTTTGGAAAGAAATACTAATTTTAAAAGGGAAGGGAGAATGAATAATGGAGAAGAAGGATAGCTTACCTGCAATGGAAGTAAAACATGCACATATTGAGCTGGCTGAGGCGCAGAGAGTACAGAAGACATTGTTGGCTCCGGGGCCTTGCCCGCATAGGTTTTATGGTGCGAAAGCAAATTACGAGGTCTATGGACACGTTACCAAGGGTCCGGAATTTGAATATTACGAAGCGCTTTTGGCCCTGACTAATTTAAAGGGTCGCGCAAAACGCCGGAGAAAAGCTGAATTTATGGCCGCGGCCGAAATTTACACTAAACGCATGTATCAGATTTGGGTGGAAGTTTGCGGCCTACGTACCTTCAAGGATCAGGACGGTGTCTTCCAGGGTTGGGGGCCTCCGGGCGACTTTATGATGATGCGGGTGATTGACTATGCTCGCAAGCTGGAGAAAAAACACGGCAGAATTATTATACAGCATGATTGTAAACGAGGCGACCTGGGCGCTACCATGATCGGTTATTATGACCGCTTCATCGGCAGCCTCAAAAAAACCCTGGGCATTGACCACTCCTATCTGAAATATGACACCATGAATATCCAGATTTATATGGGCAAGGACGTGGCCATGCTGGACGAAGTCAATAATAAAAAGAATTTCGTTCCTGCTCAGGGGCTTATTTTAATGCGGGAAAAAGGCAAGGGCGTAATCTTCGTCGACGTAACCTCAAACGATACCGGCCCGGACTATCAAGAAAAATTTATACCGGAGCGGGGAAAAACGCTGCAAGAATGTATAGCTGAAGATGTTGGTTCCTGGGTTACACAGTACGGACTCGTCTATGATGAACTTTCCCCCGCCGGATTGGTAACCGGCTGTACGCGTAGATCAACGGGTATAATTCGCGCTTTATGTCCTTACGGAACTTTCTGGGATCCTGGCTTCGGCAATCAAGGCGGTAAATACGCGAACGTAATGCTCGACTTAATCCGGACAGGTAAATGGAATGGCCAAGGGGCGATTTTTATCAACGAAACCGCTATGATGTATTGTTGGATGGAGAAATTCGGCGGGACCGGCAAGGTGGCTGATGTCGAAAAATGTGCTCTGGCGGCTGTTAATAAACACCGTCAGGAAGAGTATGAGGCCTACCAGGCGCCGGAAGTTAAAGCGGCGGGGATCAGATATCCGTTCTAAAAAACTACCGCATATAAGGAGGTAAGAGTGGAAAAAAATAAAAAATCAGGAACTATAAAAAAGGCGTGGTGGAAAATTTTAAGATCACTTGCCAGCAGAGGTAATTGCCAAGCCGGTAAGATTAATTTAACGACCGAGCGGTTTAATACCCGGAGACGGTGAGAAGGGAGGATACAATGGCAGAATTTAAACCAAGTAAATCTAAAGAGGAGTGGGCGAGCAGGTTGATAGTACCTCTTTATAACGAAGGGTATATTGAGACATTATGGAATGCAAGGAAACCTTATCACAGGGAACACGGATTTACCTTAAAGGCCAGTGGAAAATGGGCATTGTGGTTTTTTAATATGAGGCCCGCCGGTAGTTCTCCGGAGTTATTCTATGATATTTGTACTTCCATGGCTGAGATGATAATCGTTCACCGTGAGCAAAAAGAACTGGATATGTTAATCGGCGTAGAAATGGCGGGAATTCCTCCTGTTGGAGCAGTGTCTCGGGCAATGTATAATTTGGGGTACCCGATGAAGTTTGGCTATACACGGCCCCTGCCAAAAAAGGTAATGTCTCCCATAGAATGCCTGGAGCTGTTAAGGAAAATCGACGCCAATGTTACCGGTTACAGCAATAAAGAATATGTGGAGGGCAGACTGGAATGGGCAACTAATGTCGGTATTCTTGATGATATGGCTACGAATTTGGGGAGTAAAATTATAGCCCGGTTGATTGTTCTTTGGCAGGCAGGATTAAGAAATACGTCAGTCGTCTGTAATCAAATATTCTATTTCCTCAATCGAACCAGGGGCAACATCCAGAAGGGTATTGATTTTGTCAACGAGACTGAATCAGGCCTCTATCCAGCGAGCCTGGATGTTAACTACATCATTGAGATGGACGATCATCTTGCTGAATTGAAAACGGTTATGAAACCGGGAGAGTTTGAATGGTTTACGGAATTTCAGAAAAATTCCAAACAGTTTGACGGATCTGAAGATGGTCTCCGTAACAGGAGAGAAGCGCTCGCCGCGGCTGCTCGCGGCTTATAGTAAAAGGAGATAAACAATTTCTATCCGGCCCGTTCGCTCACTAAGAGTGCAACGAGGCCGGTTTTTTATTTGCAGGAAACAGGCATTTTAAGGTATAATGGTAATATAATTTTTAAATAAAATTTATGGCAAAAAAATTAAAATTTCCTGAAAAGTTAGCTAAATATTTAGCTAAAGCCAAGGTTAAGCATAGTATTTTAGAGCATAAAACCGTCTACACGGCCTATGATACGGCCGCGACCATGGGTAAAAAGTTAAATGAAGTGGTGAAAACTTTATTGGTGGCGGCGGATAAAGATTATTATTTAGCGATTTTACCGGCTGACCATAATTTGGATTTTAAAAAGTTAGCGCGCGAAATAAGCAAAAAGGCTGGCAAAAAAATAAAAGCCGTAAAAATTCCCGGCGAGGCGGTTATGGAAAAATTATTAAAAGTTAAGGCCGGCGCCATGAGCGCTTTCGGCGGCTTGTATAAATTGCCCGTGGTTATGGAAAAAAATTTGGTTAAAATAAAAAAAGCGATTTTCGCGTCAGGCAGTTTTAACCATTCAATAGAGATGGCGGTTAAAGATTTCATTAAATTGGAAAAGGCCATTTTAGGCAGTTTTGGAGTCAAGAAGAAATAAATTATGAATTTTAAAATAGATAAATTTGAAGGGCCGTTGGGCCTGCTTTTGCAATTAATTGAAAGGCAGGAGCTTGATATTACGGAAATCAGCTTGGCGAAAATTGCCGATCAATATATTGAATATATCAGGAGTTCTAACCATTTAAAGCCGGAGGAGCTGGCTGATTTTTTAGTAGTGGCCGCTAAATTATTGCTGATAAAATCCCGGGCGCTTTTGCCGTTTTTAAAAGGCGAAGAGGAAGAGGAAATCCAGGAATTTGAGCATCAATTAAGAATGTATAAAGAATTTTTGGAAGCGGCTAAAAAAATTGAAGCTATTATCGGGAAAAAGCGGTTTAGTTTTCCGCGCGAATTCAACCGCCAGGCGTTTTTGACTAGCGCCCATTTATTTTCGCCGCCCAAAAGTTTAACCGCCGCCGATTTACTGGACGTTTTCAGCGGGATAATTAAAAATATCAGGCCGGTTGAATCGCTGGAGGAAAAGAGTTTAGAACAAATAGTCAATATTGAAGATAAAATATTGGCGATTCAAGAGATTCTTCTGGAAAAAATAAAGATAAGCTTTAATCATATTTTAGCTACCGCGAAAAATAAAACCGAAATAATCGTCAGTTTTCTAGCCATGTTGGAGTTGATTAAGCAAAGAGATATTACGGTAGCGCAGGGAGATTTGTTCGGAGAGATTGAAATTAATAGAGTAGTGTAATTTTAAAATTATTTCTATGTCCATAAAATCAAAAATAGAGTCTTTGCTATTCATTTCCGCCAAACCAATGGCCGCGAGCCAGCTGGCTGATTTATTAAAGGCGGACAAAAAAGAAATTATAAAAAGCGCGGATGAGCTGTTGGCTGATTATAAAAATAATCAGTCCGGCGTGCAAATTATTAAAGACGGCAGTAAGTACCAGATGGTCAGCGCGCCGGAGAACGCCAAAATTATCCAAGAATTCATTAAAGATGAAACCACGGGCGAGTTATCCCGGCCAAGCTTAGAAGCTTTAACCATTATCGCTTATCGCGGGCCGGTGGCGAAAATTGATTTGGACAGGATTAGGGGAGTGAATTGCGCTTTGATTTTAAGGAATCTGCTCATCAGAGGCTTGATTGAAGGCAAATTTGATAAAAAGAAAAATGAGACCTATTATACGGCGACTTTTGATTTTATCCGCTTCATAGGCTTAAACGACATCAAGGAATTGCCTGATTACGGCAGGCTTAACCAAGACGATACGATTGATAAAATGTTAGATCAAAATAAAAATTTAAATAGTTAAATATGCTGATACCGGTTACAATCAGTTTGTTATTATCAATTATTTTTTTAAATGTCGGATTGGCGTTTAACGGCCAGTTTTTAGCGGCCAAAAATATTGATTCGGCTAAAACCGGTTTGGTTTTGGGCGTAAGCGAGGAATACCAGGCGGCCGGTAAAATTATGGTTGAACAGGGGGATAATTTCAGCCAGGCCATTATTAAAGTAATTGAAGATGCTAAATCCCTACCTTTGCCGCGGTTGCCCCAATTTAATATGCCGATGCAAAAATTGCCGCAAAGCCCGGTAAAAGAAGCGGCGGTTAAAACAGTTAGTTTTGATTTAGCGGCCGAAAACGGGGCGATTTTAGATTGCCAAAGCCATGATTTATTTTTTTCTAAAATGCCTGATCGAGCTTGGCCTATAGCCAGCATAACTAAGTTATTCACCGCTTATGCTTTTTTGGATTATAATCCCGGCTGGGAGGAATTTTATAAAATAAAAGCCGAGGATAAGCGCGAAGGCGGAAAAATTTATTTGTTTACCGGCGATAAAGTTAAAGTAAAAGATTTATTTTATTTTAGCTTGGTCGGTTCGGATAATACGGCTACCGCCGCTTTAGTAAGTTCAACTGGCCTGACCGAAGAAGAGTTCGTCGCTAAAGTTAATAATAAGATTACCAGCCTTGGTTTTAAAAATACTATAATAGTTGACGCAACCGGCCTTAAAGACGGGAATATTTCAACCGCCCGTGAAATCGCGCAATTTGCCGACATGGCTTTAGGCGCGGATGAAATCAATCGCGCTTCTTTAACTAAAAAATATGAATTTACCACCGAGCAGGGCAGAAAAAAAGTTATTTTTAGCACTAACGAGCTGTTAAATATTTTTCCCCGAAAAGAGGTTAGCCTATTGGGCGGGAAAACCGGGTATATTAATTCTTCCGGCTATTGCCTGGTTAGTAAATTTAAAGGCCATGATGGCCGGGATATCGTTACCGTGGTTTTAGGCGCGGACAGCGAAACCAGCCGTTTTGGCTTAACTAAAGAATTGGTTGATTTATATTATAATTATAAGCCGTAGCGTCGGTTGGTTAACATGGTTTATTGTGATATAATTAAGCCACATGAGGATTGAATAATTATTAATTTTAGCATATGCCAAAAAAATATATCATCGCTAATTGGAAAATGAATTTAAATTTTGCCGAAACTTTAAGCTTGGCGAAAAAATTTAAAGAAAAATTTGCCGGATTTAACCAAGGTGAGGTCGCTATCTGCCCGTCGGCCTTAGCCTTAAGCGAAGTGGCTAAGATTTTAAAAGACAGTAAAGTTTTTTTAGGCGCGCAAAATGCCTTTTGGGAAGAGGCCGGGGCTTATACCGGCGAGGTATCGCCGGAGATGCTTGCCGAGATAGGCTGCCGTTATGTTATAATCGGCCATAGCGAAAGGCGAAAATATTTGTCGGAAAATTATGAGATAATAAATAAAAAAGTCAGAGCGGTCGTTGAAAATGAAAAATTAATTCCCATAGTTTGCATTGGCGAAAGCTGGGAGGAAAGAAAAACCGATCGGCGGGATTTTGTTTTAGTTGAACAGCTTGAGCAGGCTTTGTCCGGCATTGAAGTTTTCGGCAATCAGCAAATCATTATCGCTTATGAACCGATTTGGGCGATTGGCACAGGCACGGCCATAGAGCCGGCCGAGGCCGAGTACGCCCATAAAATCATAAAATTGGCCTTAAACGACATATTTGGCATGCAGGTAGTCAGTAAAAATTTCAGCGTAATTTACGGCGGCAGCATTAATTCAAAAAATGTTAAAAGTTTTTCCAAGCTTGAAGGCATGGATGGCTTATTGGTTGGCGGCGCCAGTTTAAAAGTTGAAGAATTTTATAAAGTCGCCAAAGAAATAATTAAAAAATAAAAATATGCTGGTTCACATAAAAGATTTGGTTTTAGACGCTAAAAAAAACCATTACGCCATCGGAGCGTTTAATATTACTAATTTTGAATCAATTTTAGGCGTGGCGCAGGCCGCGGTTAAAGCCTCTTCGCCGGCTATAATCCAAGTTTCGGAAAGCGCGATTCAATATATGGGGCTTAAACCGATTACCCATATAGTTTCCACGGTTGCTAAAAACGTGGCGGCCGGCGTGCCGGTTGCCTTACATCTTGATCATGGCACGAATTTTGACACTATTTTTGAATGCGTTAAAGCCGGCTTTACTTCGGTGCATATTGACGCTTCTAATCTGCCCTTGGATGAAAATATTAATTTAACCAAGCATATTGTCCGAGTGGCGCATGCTAAAAACGTTTGGGTTCAGGGCGAAGTCGGCGCCATTATCGGTTCGCACGGGGATATTACGAGCAAGCTAAAAGAAATACCGCTGGCCGAATTGGACGAAGTTGTTAAATTTGTTAAAGAGGCTAAGGTTGATACCATCGCGGCGGCGATCGGTACGGCGCACGGCATACATGCCAACGAAGATATTGTTTTCAGTTTGCTTAAAGCCATAAAAAATAAGGTAAAAATACCTTTTGTTCTACATGGCGGCTCCGGCGTGTCTGACGCTAAAATAAAAAAAGCCATAAAAGAAGGCGTAAATATTATCAACGTCGGCACCGATTTAAAAGTCGCTTTTTGCCGCACCATAATTGAAGTTTGTTTAAAAAATAAAAAAGAAACCGATCCTAGAAATTTATTAAAGCCGGCGATTGTTGCCATAGAAAAAGTGGTTTTTGAAAAAATGAAATTATTCGGCAGTGCCGGCCGGGCCGGCGGTAAGGTGGAAACTTAGAAGAAAGGCGAATTAACCCCGCTGGCCTTTGAATTTTAATTTTTTATATATGTATAATATAATTCCTTTATTATTAATTTTAGTCAGCCTAAGCGTGATTATTGTTATTGTCAGTAGAAAATTTTCAGTTTTAGCCGCTTTAGACGTGGCCAGCATACCAGCGGAAAAAGAGGCTAAGTTCAAAGAAAGAATTATTTCCAACCGCTTAAAAAGGAATATTATAAAATATTGGGCTAGATCAATCAGAGTTTTAGCGCCGCTGGGCCGGTTAGCCGGCAGTTATATGAAATCAAAATTGCATAAACTTTATCAGGCGAAAGATATTTACCAGGAGAACGAGAGGGTTGACGGTCCGGAAACGATTGACCAATTATTTTCCCAGGCCGAAGAATTAAAAAAACGCGACGATTTGGGTTCGGCGGAGAAAAAATATATTGAGATAATCGGCCTGGACAGTAAAAATATCAAAGCTTTTAAAGAGCTTGGCCGGATATATTTTGAAAAAAAAGAATTTGAAGAAGCTAAGCAGACTTTTGAGCATATATTAAAACTAAAAGAAGATGACGAAGATATTTACGAAAATTTAGCGAAAATTGCCAAAGAAAAAGGGGACTTGAATGAGGCTCGAGATGAATATTTAAAATCCATTAACATCAACAAGCAAAATTCCCAAACATATTTTAATTTGGCCGAAGTTTATCGGGCCATGGGTAAACTGCCGGAAGCCGCGCTTAATTTGAAAAAAGCGCTAAAAATAGAGCCGGCCAACCCTAGATACCTTGACACTATGCTGGAAATCAGTATAATTATAAAAGATAAAGCGCTGGCTTTAGACGCTTATAATAAGCTGCTTAAAGCCAATCCGGAGAATAATAAGCTTGAAGAATTTAAGCGGCAGATTGATGAATTATAAAAAGTTGTATTTTAATAACTTTTAACTTATAATCTATAATTAGGCTGGAGTTATTTAGTTTTGTTATAAATTATGGGTTATAAGTTATTTTATTTTAGTTAATTAGCAGAGCAGTATTCTTATAGAGAAATTGGTTGACCAATACATAAATAAGTCTTATAATTAACTTAAATAGTTAATTATGAACTAATTTATGAAAAATAAAAATATAACGCTTAAGTATCTTAAATATTTGTATAATATTAAGCGTAAGTCCGCGCAAGAAATTGCAAAATTAATTGGATGTTCGCCAAACCGGATAAATTATTGGCTGGCTCAATATAAAATTTCTAAAAGAACAATAAGCGATGCAATTTACATAAAACATAATCCAGGTGGCGACCCATTCAAATTTGTTCTTCCGGATAATATAGAAGACGCAAAATTATTCGGTTTGGGCTTGGGGTTGTATTGGGGAGAAGGTAATAAAGCCAATAAAAATACAGTAAGGCTTGGTAATTCAGATCCTGCATTATTGAATAAATTTATAGAATTTTTAATAAAATTTTTTAATATAAAAAAGAAAGATTTAAAATTTCATTTACATGTTTTTTCCGATATCGATGTAAATGAAGCCCTAGATTATTGGATTGATAAGTTAAAAATAAGTAAGAAACAATTTTATAAACCGATGATTACAATAAGCGGCAGTCTGGGGACTTATAAAAATAAAAGTAAATTTGGGGTAGTAACAGTTTATTATGGTAACATAAAATTAAAAAATAAATTAGTAGAATTATTGCCGTTGTAGCTCAGCTGGTAGAGCAACTCCATGGTGGGTCATTTGACTCCTGCCCCTTAGAGAATAAATTCTCTATTGAATCCCGAATAACGGTTAAAGGCCAACACAAGGCTAAGACCGTAGCGCTTAAAGCGCTCGAACGACTGACAAGGGGAGCTAAATCATTTTATGAAAAGCTCAAGATACAGTCTAATCCTCTTATATGTGTTAAGAAAAAAGAGGTGTAAATGAAGGAGTAGGTCCGCGGTTCGATTCCGCGCAACGGCTCAAGGGTTTATTAGGGTCGGTACCAAAGCGGTCAACTGGGACAGACTGTAAACCCGCCTGCCATGCCATTTATAATTTTTCTTTTGTGGAGATTTACTTTGGGTCGGTACCAAAGCGGTCAAATGGGACAGACTGTAAATCTGTTGGCTCACGCCTTCGTAGGTTCAAATCCTACCCGGCCCACAAAATTGAAAAATTAAATCCTGGCATTGGCGGGCAGGTCTGTTGGCTCACGCCTTCGTAGGTTCAAATCCTACCCGGCCCACCATAATAAATAATAATATAAATATGACCATATTAAATCAAGTGTATAAATGCGGCGTTTGCGGCAATATAGTTGAAATGACGCATGCCGGCGCCGGAGAATTAGTCTGTTGCGGCCAGCCAATGGTCTTGCAAGCTGAAAATACGGTTGACGCCGCTTTGGAAAAACATGTTCCGGTTAGGGAGTCTGTCGGCGATAAAGTAATCGTTAAGGTCGGTTCGGTTGAGCATCCGATGGAAGAGGCTCATTATATTGAGTGGATTGAAGTTCTTACAACTAACCGCGTTTATAGAAAATATTTAACGCCGGAATTAGACAGACAGGCAAAAGCCGAATTTACGGTAGATGGGGAAGTAATAAAAGTCCGCGCTTATTGCAATTTGCACGGATTATGGCAAAGCTAACAAATAATTAATAATAACATTTAATATTATGTCGCAAGATAACATGATAAAGCTGGAATGCACGGTTTGCAAGCGCGTTAATTATTTTTCAAGAAAAAATAAAAAAACTCTTAAAAGCAGGCTGGAGCTTAAAAAGCTTTGTGTGCATTGCAAGAAGCATACATTACATAAAGAAACCAAATAAAAATTTTCCGCCAACTGGCGGAACAGGCGGGTGTCGTATAATGGTAGTACAGAGGTCTCCAAAACCTCTTGCGTGGGTTCGATTCCTACCACCCGTGCCAATTGGGAAATGCGTCGCTACGCGATGCCAGCTCCCACTCAAATTGTGCTAAAAATTCAAACTTTCCGCCTTGCAAAATAAAGTTCGAGCCGATATTTTTTAGAAATGCTTTGAGTTCAGAAAGATCGCCTTCATCGGCGGTCTTTTTTGCTAACTTTGAACGCAAAATAAAATCTCTCATGGGTTCGAGCCAATTATTGCCCTTGTCTTTAATTTCTCTTATTTTATCCTGAAAATCCAGTTTCTCTTTAATCAGGCTGTCTTTTTTATTAACATAATCCGCTTTTTCTATTATCCCGTCTATCCGGTCATTAAGCAGATTATCAAGTCTGGTTTCGGTTTTATTAATTTCCGCCCGGGTTTTTTCGACAAGGGCAACGGATGATTGGGCGGCCGTTATTTTTTCTTTATCTAATTCATTTAGCATCTTATCCGCCCAATCATCGGGTAAAGAAACTTTTTGTAATATATTTTTAAATTGCTCTGTTAGTTTTTCTTCTCTAATATATTTTTCAGCGCAAAGCCCTTTCTTTTTTGTGCATCTATATATAGATATGCCCCTTTTTAGTTTCGGCGGTTATAGAACAGCCGCAAGAGCATTTTAAAAATCCGGTAAAGATAAAACCGTGCCTGATTATTTTTCGTTTTTTGCCTCTATATCGCATTACTTCTTGTACCTGATCAAAAAGCTTCTTGGTTATAATTGGCTCGTGTTTGCCTTGGTAGGTTTCGCCTTTATATTTGAACACGCCGTAATAAAACGGACTTCGCAGTATTCTATGGGCCATACTTAGCTGTAAGGCCTTATCACGCACGCTAGTTAGCCCTAGATCGTTAAATTTGGTCGTTAATGCTTCAAGCGTATGTTCACCGCCGGCATATATCTCAAATAGCTTGCGGATAAGTTTATGCTTAACCGGATCAATGACAATATTGTGGCGTTTAGGCTCGTTTAGATAACCCAAAGGCGCCCAGCCCGGATAAACTCCGTTTCTTAGCTTTTGTCTAAGGCCTCGTTTTACGTTTTCCGAAAGGTTGTCTATAAAATATTTACTTTGCCCGAAAGCGATGTTAAGCATAAACTTTCCCTGTGGCGTGTCCTCAAACCAAAAAGAGGGGAATTTGAGAGATTTTATTTTGCCCGTATCAACCATATAGATGATTCTACCGCCGTCAATCGGGTTGCGGGCTAAACGGTCAGGATGCCATGAAAGTATGCCATCAGCCTTGCCTTGTTCAATCAAAGCTAGCATTTCGCCGAATTTCATTCGGCCAGGTTCTTTGGCAGTTTTTGCCTCCGTGAAGGAGGCGGCGATTTCAAGTTTTTCTTTGGCGGCAAATTCTTTTAATTCGGCCATTTGTGATTCAATGGATAGTATTTGTCTGTCATCTTCATCCGTTGATTTGCGCGCATAGAGAATGTATTTCATAAAATTGAATTTAAAAAAAAGAAAAGTTTGCTTTTGGCTGGCAAGGCGGAAAGTTTGAATTTTTAGCACAATTTGAGTGGGAGCTGGCATCGCGTAGCGACGCATTTCCCAATTGGCACCGATTTTATATTGAAGTTCGGACAGAATTTAAAAAAAGGTTTTAAGCCAGCTTTTAAAAGCGCCCCCAGTCCCCGCTTTTAAAAGCCAAAATTCCTTTGCGGGCAAAGCCCGACTTTAAAAAACTGCCAAAGAACCTGTAAAAAATATCGGCTCGAACTTTATTTTAAGCCAAAAGCAAACTTTTATTTTTTTGTTATAACTCATTCTTGTATTATAATACATTATTGTAAGTTAATGCAAGAAGTTGTAGAATTATAAATAACATATGGCTAAGATATCAAAAAAATTAGGCAATAACCTAAAAAATATTAGATTAGAAAAAGGCATGTCGCAAGGCGATATTTGCCGTGCAACCGGTATGGATAGAGGATATATTAGCCGAGTTGAAAGTGGGCAAAAAAATCCTACTATTTCTAATTTAGAAAAAATAGCTAAGGCGTTAGGCATAAAGCCGGACGAATTATTGAAATAATTTTTGAAGTTAATTTAATATGGGTCAAATAGTTAAAAATTTTATACAAAAAGTTTCCGAACAGAATAAGACCGAGCACGCTCGCGAGCACGCTTATCGTCCGGCCTTGCAGGAACTTTTCGGGGAAATTACCGGTTTAAAAATTATTAATGAGCCGAAAAGAAGCGAATACGGCGCTCCTGATTTTGTATTTATAAATAAAAATATTGTTACTGCTTATGCCGAGGCCAAAGATTTACCCGTTTCATTGGAAGAAGTTGAAAAAGGCGAGCAGATGGCGCGTTATTACGGCTATTCAAATTTAATTTTAACAAATTGTCTTGAATTTCGTTTTTATAAAAACGGTCGGCAATATGTTCCGGCCGTGGTTATCGCAAAATTAAATAATAAAAATATAGAGGTTGACGAATCAAATTTTCAGCTTCTGGAAGACACTATCAAAGATTTTATAAAAGATTCAAAAGAGCCGATTAAATCGGGTTTACATTTGGCTAAAGTTATGGCAGGCAAGGCACGCCGCATTCGCGATAATATTAAAGTTTATTTAAGAAATAAAAATGACAAAGAGAATGATGCGCTTTTGGCTGTTTATAATGTAATTAAGAAATTGCTTTTGGCTGACTTAGATTATGATAAATTCGCGGATTTATACGCCCAGACTGTAGTTTATGGCTTGTTCGCCGCCCGGTATAATGACGACACGCCGGATACGTTTACTCGGCAGGAGGCGCGCGATTTAGTTCCAGCGTCCAATCCATTTCTCAGAGAATTTTTTGATCATATTGCAGGTGCGTCTTTCGATAATCGTATAAAATTTATAGTTAATGAGTTATGCGAAGAATTTACCCACGCCGATGTGCAGGCGATTGTCCATAATTATTATAATGTAGAGAAAGACTCAAGCCGTGATCCGATTATTCATTTTTATGAAGATTTTTTGCAGGAATAC
>JBAZRI010000008.1 GCA_041662965.1 Patescibacteria group bacterium
CCAAACTAAAAATACCGCCCAGATCATAACTTCCAAAAGCGTGGACGGCAAGCCAAAAATATTAAACCTAATTAAATAAGCCGGCAGAGCTGCGATTAAAAGCATAACCGCCAGGTCTAGCCGGCGCCAAGCTAAAAGAAAAAATAAAATTGTGAATAAAAATATTAAATATTGCATGTCAAAAAATTATTCATAAAATATTTAAAAGTCGCCAGGGGGTTTGGGGGTTGGAGTTGGCGTCAAGGCGAGCGCGCCGAAGATAAAACGGTGAGATAGCCAATCGGAAACCCCCAAGACTTTTTGCTTACTTTTTAGTCATAAAAAGTAAGGCCTAGCGCAGCGTCACGAATATTTTAATTTAAAAAAAGATATACTACAATGTTCAAATGATTTACTAAATAAAAAGAAAAATTATCTTTATTCCTCTAACTCCTGGATTCCCGCTTTCCCACCAGAGGCGAACAAGCGCGGGAATGACAAACGGTAATTTTACATAATAAACAAATACAGCCCCAGACAAATCATTACCGTGCCGATTAATTTTTGGAGTAGCACGCCGCCGCCCAGCTGTTCGTTTAACATTTTGGGGAACTTATTGGAAATTAATATAATTATGACAAACAGAAATAAATATTGCACGCCCTGCAGAGCGTTAATCATAGCCACGTTGCCTAAGCTGATGGCGTAATTAATCATTATAAAAGCGGCCGCGGCCATAAGCCTGATAAGCAAAAAGAAAAATAAATTTTTAGGAGTTTTCGCGCCGCGCTGCTGCTTAAAAATTACCCGCCGCCAATCAGGAATGAACAGCATTAAAAGCACGCCGATGAAAGATCCTAGCCGCGAGTAGACAAAACTGCCGACAAACGGCTGATACATATAAATATATTTCATCAAAACATAATAAGCGGCGAAAAAAACCGCCGCCGTCACCGAATTAACTAAAATACGGCTGGTCGGCTGGACGCCAGCCGGCACCTCGCCGACAATATCGCCGATAACTTCCCTGAATCTGGCTATGACTTTTTGGTAGGAATAAACTTTGGTGTGTTTTATGGAAATTAAAGCGCCGCCGCAGATTAAAATAACAAAAGCCAATAGCTGCCGCTCGGATAAAGTTTCACCTAAAAAAACGAACGACAAAATAAAGCTGAAAATCGGCACGAGCGCGCCGACGATCGGCACCACGCGCGAAGCTTCGCTTTGATGCAGGGCTTTATACCAAAAAACCAAAGTTACCAAAAATAAAAAACCGGCCAGTAAATCAAGAGTCATTTCCTGGAGATTCGGCATCCAGGGCCAAAAAAACAACAGGCAAGCGTTAAAGACGCTCCAAATCCCGACATAAAAGGCGTAAGCGATCGAGGAATGGATTTTTTTGGACAACAAAAATTTATCCGCTATATAAACTCCGGCATTGATAAAATACGCGCCGACAGCGATAAAAATCCACATAAATTATTTGATTATCTGGCTATATTTTAGCATTTTTTATCCATGATTGCGAGGCGGCCGGCCGAAGCAGGCTTAAAATCATTAAAAATATAGCTTAACAATTTATAAATCAGCTTAACCGCGAGATAATCTGATGTTTTATCAATTTTATTGGGGCATAGCTCAACTATGTCAAAGCCAATAACTTCTTTTTCTTGGCAAACTTTTTTTAGAAAATTAATCACCGGATACCAACTTAAGCCTCCGGGCTCCGGCGTTCCGGTCGCGGGCAAAATGCTTGGGTCAAAAACATCAAGGTCAATGGTAATATATACTTTGCCCGATAGTTTAGCCAAAGCTTTTTCTTGCCAATTTTTATTATCATAAATTTCCTGGGCATAAAAAATCCTGCCCGCCGCCAAACCTAACCGCTCGCTTATATCCAGGCTTCTAACGCCAACCTGAACGATCGGGCAAATCTCTTTTACTCTGGCCATAACGCAGGCATGGTTGAATTTTGACCCTGAATATTCCTGCCTTAAATCAGCGTGGGCATCTAATTGCAAAACATGCAAATCTGGATATTTTTCCTTATAAGCCGCGATCGCCCCAAGGCTGACCGAGTGCTCTCCGCCGAGGACAACCGCCATTTTATCTTGAGCCAAATATTTTTTTACCGCCGACTCAACTTGCTTTACCATTAGCTCGGGCTTAGCCGAAATTTTAACCGGCTTAGCGGTATGAATGCCTTTTTTATAAACTTCGGAGCCGGTTTCTATGTCATACCATTCAAGATTAACCGAAGAATCAATAATGGCTTTCGGGCCTTTATCCGCGCCTTTAAGCCAGGTGCTGGTGCCGTCATACGGCACAGGCAATAAAACTATTTTAGATTCTTTAAGCGCGGAATACTTTTCCGGCCAATCGCCAAATTTTGCAATCATAATTTTATATTTAATTATTTATATGATTATTTATATTAATTTTAACACCTTTGAGAAAATTAACAATCTTTTTAATTTCTTAAGCCTAAAAGCTCCGCCCCATGATTGACAGATGGTTGCCGGGATAGTAAACTTTTATTATATTCTTAAATAAAAACTATGTCTAAAATCCTGGTCATCGGCTGCGGCAACGTCGGCAGCGTCGGCCTGCATAAAATGGCCCAGCTACCGAAAACTTTTTCCGAAATCCATGTGGTCAGCCGCACTTCTAAAAAATGCGAAACAGTAAAAGCTTCTATTTTAAAAAGAAGCAAAGGCAAAGTTAAGCTCAATATCCATCAGGGCGACGTCAGCGATAAAAAATTTTTATTAAGCCTGATAAAAAAAGTTAAGCCCGAGCTCTTAGTCCATTGGGGCCATCCTTACGATAATTTAACCGTTATGGACGCCTGCCTGGAAGCAAAAGTGAAATATATTGATACGGCTTGCTACGAAGACCCGAAAAAATACGGCTTCTCCCATAAACTGCAATGGGCTAAAGACAAGGCTTTTAAGAAAAAAGGCCTGTTGGCGATTTTAGGCGCGGGTTTTGATCCCGGAGTTTCCAATATTTTTTCCGCATACGCCCGCGATTATCTTTTTGACGAAATTAAGACGATTGATATTCTTGACTGCAACGGCGGCTCCAAGGACAAAAAAATAAAATTCGCGCCGAATTTTGACCCGGAAATAAATCTGCGCGAGCTTATTCTGCCGATTGAATTTTGGAAAAACGGCAAATGGCAAAAACGCGGCCGGCTGATTGACGAAGGAGCGGCTTATTTTGAATTTGACTTTCCGGAAGCCGGAAAATTCACGCCTTACATGATGTACCACGAAGAAATGGAAAGTTTGGTTAAGCATATTCCCGGGCTAAAGCGCCTGCGCTTCTGGATGACTTTTTCTCCGCAGTATCTTACTTATCTGCGCGTGCTTTATAACGTCGGCTTAACCAGGATTGATCCGGTAGCTTACAACGGCTGTTCGGTCGTGCCGGTTAAATTCCTTAAAGCAATTTTGCCCAGGGGCGAAGATTTTAATAAAAGCTATAAAGGCAAAACCAATATCGGCAACATTATTTCCGGCCTGAAAAACGGGCGGAAAAAAGTTGTTTATATTTATAATGTCTGCGACCACCAAAAAGCTTTTAAAGAAACCGGCGGCAACGCCATCGGCTATACCACGGCCATCCCGACGGTTACGGCGGCTAAACTGGTGCTTGAGGGCGAATGGTCCGGAGCCGGCGTAAAAAACACCGAAGATAAATCGCTTAACTCAAAAATATTCTTAAATGAAATGGCCAAAGTCGGCTTAAGCTGGACGGTCAAAGAGCTTAAAGATCTGCCGGACGCGCTAAAAAAGGAATATTAAATTAATAATTTACAGTTAATTATGACTGTCAAAAAAGAAAAGCCATTTGTTGAGCCTTGGATTGATACAACCGGCTGGCGGGCCGATGATTTTAAAAATCTGCCAACGCCCGGCTATATAGTTGATGAAAAAATTCTGGAGCGCAATTTAAAGATTTTAGCCAAAGTACAGAAGCAGTCCGGCTGCAAAATTTTAATGGCGCTTAAAGGCTTTTCCATGTTCAGCGTTTTCCCGCTAATAAAAAAATATCTTCCCGGCGCCGAAGCCAGCTCGGTTGACGAAGCCCGGCTCGGCTCTGAAGAATTCGGCGGCGAAGTCCATGCTTTTTGCCCGGCTTATACCAAAAAAAATATCCGCGAATTCATAAAATATTCCGATCATCTGATTTTTAATTCTTTCTCCCAATGGCTGGCGTTTAAAGGAGCGGTTAAAAATTCGGGCAAAAAAATCTCCTGCGGCTTGCGGGTTAACCCGGAGCATCGCGAAACCAAAACGCCGCTTTACGATCCCGCCGGCCCCTATTCCCGCTTGGGCGTGACTAAAAAGAATTTTCAGCCGGAAAATCTTATCGGCCTGGAAGGCCTGCATTTTCATACTCTCTGCGAGCTTAACGCCGATGCACTCGTCCGAACGCTAAAAGCCTTTGAAAAAAAATTCGGCGAATTTCTGCCGCGCCTGAAATGGGTGAACTTCGGCGGCGGCCACCATATCACGCGCGCGGATTATGATATTGATTTATTGATTAAAACCATTAAAGATTTTAAAAAACGCCAGCCTCATCTTCAGGTTTATTTGGAGCCGGGCGAAGCCATTGCTCTAAACGCCGGAGTTTTAGTGGCGTCGGTCGTGGATATCATAAAGAATAAAATTAATATCGCTATCCTGGATATTTCCGCGGCCGCGCATATGCCCGATGTTTTAGAAATGCCCTATCGGCCGGCGATTTTACAAGCCGATCTAGCCGGAAAAAATAAATATCTTTATCGCCTAGGCGGGGCAAGCTGCTTGGCCGGCGATATTATCGGCGATTATTCTTTTAACCAGCCATTATCCATCGACCAAAAGATTATTTTTCTCAATATGGCGATTTATACTATGGTAAAAAATAACACTTTTAACGGTTTAAGGTTGCCGAATATCATGAAGCGGGACTTAAACGGCAGAATAAGGTTAATAAAAAAATTCGGCTATAACGACTTTAAAAACAGATTGTCTTAAAATTAATAAAGCACTTCGCTCAAATAAAAACCGCGGCTGCCGGATCTGGCAGCCGCGGTTTAATTTAAAAAATGTATTTTACGCCCGTCCGAAATAATTCGGCGCTTCTTTTTCCATGACGATGCCGTGCGGATGCGATTCGCTCAAACCGGCCGAAGAAATATAATAAAAATCCGCTTTAGTTTGAAGCTCTTCTATATCGGCAGCGCCCGTATAGCCTAAGCCGCTACGCAACCCGCCTAAAAGCTGAAAAATAATTTTTTCCACCTCGCCTTTATACGGCACGACGGCTTCAACTCCTTCGGGCACTAATTTATCTTTGCCGGTTTCTTTCTGGCTGTATCTTTCGCGGGCCGCGGCGCTCGCTTCCATGGCCGCGAGCGATCCCATGCCGCGATACTGCTTAACCGGCATGCCGTTTCTTATAAAAACCTCGCCCGGCGTTTCGGCCGTGCCGGCGAACATTTTCCCGAGCATAACCGAGTCGGCGCCGGCCGCGAGCGCGACCGTAATATCACCGGAATATTCAATGCCGCCGTCCGCGCAAACCGGCACGTTTAAGCCTCTTAAAGCGCGCGCGCAATTATAAACGGCCGTAACCTGGGGGCAGCCGATGCCGGCCACTACGCGCGTGGTGCAGATTGACCCCGGACCTTGGCCGACTTTAAGGCCGTCGGCGCCGGCTTTAGCCAGCCTGACCGCGGATTCGGCTTCCGAAACATTGCCGACCACGATATCAATTTTAGAATATTTTTTCTTAAGCTGTTTTAAAGTTTCTAAAACCGCGCGCGAGTCGCCGTGCGCCGTATCAATAACTAAAACGTCAACGCCGCGCTCGCTTAATAATTCCGCCCTGTCTAAAGCGTCTTGCCCGACGCCCACGGCCGCGCCCACCCTTAAATTGCCGTTGGCGTCAAGATTATAAAAAGGCGAACCGCCGGTAATAATACGCTTAACGTCGGAGTAAACATACATGCCGGCCAGTTTTTTCTGCTTATCAAGTAAAGGCAGAATCTTCTTCTTGGTTTTTTGCATCATGATAAAAGATTGCTTTAAAGAAATTCCTTTTTCAGCCGTGACTAAATTTTTAGCCTTGGTCATGATTTGCCCGACTTTTAAATTATGATTAGAGCAAAATTCTATGTCATTGCCGGAAATAAGCCCGGTTAAGCGGCCGCGCGCGTCAACTACCGGAAAACTGCGGAAAGGATAATTTTTTTCCTCTATCATCTTTAAAATTTCCTTGATAGTTTGGCTGGTCTCTAGGCAAATCGGCCTTTCAATCAAACCGTTTAAATAAAATTTCACCCGTG
Organism: Patescibacteria group bacterium; assembly: GCA_041662965.1. NCBI lineage: Bacteria > Patescibacteria group bacterium. The sequence goes on from JBAZRI010000008.1 coordinate 6,320, forward strand.
AGACTTCCTTGGCCTGGTCTTTGGGTTTAAGCGCGCGGTGGATTATGCCTAAGCCGCCGCTTATGGCCAAGGCAATGGCCATTTTATGCTCGGTTATCATATCCATGGGCGAGCTTACAAGCGGCGCGGCCAGCGGCACGTTGCGCGAAAATCTGCTGGCCAGCTTAACATCGTTGGGAGCGGTTTCGGAATAAGAAGTTTTAAGCCTGACGTCGCCATAAGACAAAGCCAAGCCTAAAGCCTCAATTTTTTCAAAAAATCCGTCTTTTTTCAAAAATAAATCTTGTTTGGACATATATTTATAGAAAGCCCCCTTTAACAAAGGGGCCTGCCTGCCGGTAGGCAGGGTTGGGGGATTTTATTATTTTTAATCTACCTTAACCTGATTATTTTTGCAAATCTCGGCGTAAACTTTAGCGCTCTGACGCGCCGTCCGCTTAAAGGTTTTGCGGTCAACCGCGTATAAGCCGAATTTAGGCCAATAGCCTTCGGCCCATTCAAAGTTATCTAACAACGACCAATAAAAATACCCGCGCACGTCAACGCCCTCGCCAATGGCTTGATGGATATAAAATAAATGGTCTTTTATAAAATCAACTCTTAATTTATCGTTCGCGTCAGCGATGCCATTTTCTAAAATATAAATCGGTTTTTTGTATTTTTTGTAATTTTTTAAAACAATATATATTCCTTCTGGATATATTTCCCAGCCGCGGTCGGTAATTTTTTCATTCAAATTTTTTCTAAACGGCGGATACCAAACTAAACGGTCATGATGATACCAATTTACTCCGATATAATCAAAATAGCCTCTTACCCGATTTATATACCAATCGTTACGCAGATAATTAGCCAGCTTAACCATTAATCTTTCCAGCGGATTATATTTATTAGCCGCGGTAAAAGCGCCGGAGGTCATAGTGATGCTAACTTGCGCGCCTGGATATTTATTATGAATAATTTTATAACAATTTTTATGAACGGCTACGAAATTATTGAATACTTTAAATAAGGCCGAGCTAAACTTTTTGTTCGGCGGAAACTTGCCGTCTAAATAGCCATGGCCGATTATCATAAGCGGTTCGTTAAGCGTCACCCAATAATCAACCAAGTCGCCGAGCTCATCAACTATAAACTGCGCGTACCTGTTAAAATACCCTCTAACTTTTTTGCTTTCCCAGCCGCCCTCTTTAATTAACCAAAGTGGATTAGTCCAATGCCAAAGAGTTAAAACCACTTTAATATTATTTTCTTTAAGCGTTTTTAAAATTAACCGATAATGCTCAATGGCTTTCATATCAAATTTTCCTGCTTCAGGCTCAACTCGCGCCCACTCAACCCCTAGACGATAAGCTTGGCAATTCAGCTCTTTAAGGCATTCTATGTCTTGACTAAATAATTCATACGATTTGCAGGCCGAACCGCAAAAATAATTATCACGGTTAAACATTTCCGGAAATTTTTCTTGCTGCCAACGATGCCAATATGTTTCAGCTTGCTTCACTAAGCGATCAGCATTTTTTTCTTCCCATTCGCTCCAATCATTAATAATCCCGCCTTCAACTTGATAAGCCGAAGTAGACGCGCCCCAAAGAAAGCCGGCGGGAAATCTTAGTATTTGTTTGGACATATAATAATATTATAACATTTAATTTTTAAATTACCATTTTTTTAGTTGACTTTAGGCTAATTTTATTGTAAAGTAATTAAATAAATTATAAATTTTTTCCATGAACATAACCGAACTAGCCAGAATTTTAAGGGTTCCGACCCAGGAGCTGCGCGATAAGCTGCCGCTCATCGGTTTTGATATCGGCCAAAAAGCCATAAAAGTGGATAATGTAACCGCGCAAAGGATTATTAAAGAATGGCCGATATTGATTAAACAGCTGGCGGCCAAAGAGCAAACGGCTAAAAAAGAAGAAACCGTAAATACGGCCGTAGCTCAAGAAGCCAAAGAAATAAAAATTCCCGCCTTTATAACCGTCAGGGATTTTTCCAGCCTGACCGGCGCGCCGGTTAATAGAATCTTGTCCGAGCTGATGAAAAACGGCATTTTTAGCTCGCTGAACGAAAAAATTGACTTTGATACCGCGGCCATCATCGGCCAAGATTTAGGCCTTAATATAACGCCGGCCGGAGAAGTTGAAGTTAAGAATGAAGCCGACCTGGATATTTTAAAACAGGTTTTTAGCCAAGAAAATCAAGCTGATTTAATATCCCGAGCGCCGATCGTCGTGGTTATGGGCCATGTTGACCATGGCAAAACAAAACTGCTGGACGCCATCAGAAAAACCGACGTAGTGGCCGGCGAAGCCGGCGGCATCACCCAGCATATCGGCGCTTACCAAATAATCCATAAAAACAAGCCCATTACTTTCATAGATACTCCGGGGCATGAAGCCTTTACGGCCATGAGAAACCGCGGCGCGCGCATTGCCGACATCGCCATTTTAGTCGTGGCCGCGGACGACGGCGTTAAGCCGCAAACCGTGGAAGCTTACCGCATTATTGAAGCGGCGAAAATTCCTTTCATCGTGGCCATAAATAAAATTGATAAGCCGGAAGCCAACATTGACATGGTTAAGCGCGAATTAGGCGAACAGCTTAAAGTCGTTCCCGAAGATTGGGGCGGTAAAACCGTCTGCCTGCCGATTTCGGCTAAAAATAACCTTGGCTTAAGCGAACTTTTAGATATGCTGCTCTTAACCGCTGAAATGGAAGAAAAGAATATTAAGGCCAACCCTAAAGCCAGCGCTTCGGGCACGATTATTGAATCGCATATTGACCGCGGCCAAGGCCCGGTGGCTACGGTCTTAATCCAAAACGGCCGCTTAAGAGTCGGCGACCCGATGATCTTTAACGGCATGTTTTACGGCAAAGTAAGAGCCTTAGAAGATTACACGGGGAAAAACATTAAAGAAGTTTTGCCTTCCATGCCGGCGAAAATAATCGGCCTGAAAATGGCGCCGGCCGTCGGCGATATTATGCAGATCGGCCAAGGCGAAAAAATTAAAATCAGAAAAACCTTCTCTGCCGGCGGCGAGGCCGCTAAAACCGAAGAAAAAAAAGTAGCGGCTGACGTTAAAAACATAAACATTATCATTAAAAGCGACGTTCTTGGTTCGGGCGAAGCCATTGAAGGATCGCTGGCTAAAATAGACCAAGAAGAAGTAAAAATAAATATTATCGCTAAAGGCCTGGGCAATATTACCGAAGGCGATATCGCGCGAGCCCAGGACAACCAAGCTAAAATTTTAGGCTTTAACGTTAAAATAACTCCGCAAGCGCAAAAATTAGCCAGAGAAAAAAATATTGAAATAAAAGGCTACAAAATAATTTATGAATTAATCAACGACCTTAAAGCCGAAGTGGAAAGTTTTATCCAATCAAAAATGATCAGGGTTGATCTGGGGCGGATGAAAGTCTTAGCGATTTTCCGAACGGAAAAATCAAGCCAAATAGTCGGCGGGCGGATAATTGACGGAAAAATTGAAGCTAACTCCTCGATTGAAGTTACGCGCGATAAAGCGGTTATAGCCGAGGGAAAATTGGCTAAACTGCAAATCGCCAAGCAGGACGTCAGCATAGTCGACGTTAACCAGGAATGCGGCGTTAATTTTGAAGGCAAGCCGGTGATTAAAGTTGATGATATTTTGCAGTTTTATAAAATGGAAAAGGTAAAAAAACAAACCTAATTATGCCCCGACGCATTGAACAACTGAATGAACAGCTAAAAGAGGAATTGGCCAACCTGATAATAAAAGAGGTGGCCTTAGACAACGGCCTAATCACCGTTTGTTTTGTTAATTGCTCAACCGATTTAAAGCACGCTAAAATCGCCATTTCGGTTTTACCGGATAAATTCGGCCCGTCGGTTTTAAAAAAAATGTGGAAACTTTCCAGCCTGTTTAGCCGAGAATTAAAAAATAAATTAAAAATCAGGCAGATCCCGAGGTTCCATTGGGTGCTTGATACGACCGAGCGCCGGGCGGCGGAAATAGAAGAAGTAATTAAGCAGATAAAAGAGGAGGAGCTTTAATTGTCATTGCGAGAAGCCCATAATCGGGCGACGAAGCAATCTCACGAACAACAAACTTTTGCTCAAGACAACATATATGTTAGATTGCTTCGCTTTTTCCAAAAGCTCGCAATGACAGATCATATTTTATGGATATCCAACTATACACCAAAGCCTACAACTTAATAAAACAATCACAAAATATCCTGATTGTCACTCATGAACAGCCGGACGGTGACGCCTTGGCTTCGGCTTGCTTAATGGCGGAAATTTTAAGCCTCTTAAATAAAAAATACCGGCTTTACTGCTATAGCCAAGTCAATCATCAATACGGTTTTTTGCCGCACCTGGAAGAGCTAAAAAATAATATTGAAAATTTTGATTTTGATTTAATCATCGCGCTTGACTGCGGTAATGTTGAGCGCACTAAGCTGGAAAAGGAAATTTTAGCCCGCCGACCCGATCAGCTGGTAATAGAGATTGATCATCACCCGAAAATAAAAGACTATGCCGATTTGGAAATCCGCGATTCGGCCGCGGCCGCGACCGCGGAAATATTATATTATTTCCTTAAAGCCAATAAAATAAGGATAAATAAAAACATGGCCAGCTGTATTTTAACCGGCATTCTAACCGACACGGGAAATTTTCTCTACCCGTCAACTTCGCCGGAAACCGTTAACATCGCTTCGGAAATGCTTCGCCTAGGTGCGAAACTGCCGCAAATCATGGAAAATACCTGGCGCAATAAGTCAATCGCTTCCATGAAAACCTGGGGCAAGGCTATGTCGCGCTTAAAAATCAATCCGCGATATAATTTCGGCTTTACGGTTTTAGAAAGCGCGGACGTGCCGGCCGAAGTAACCGAAGAAGAGCTTGAAGGCATGTCCGGCTTTTTAAGCAACTTAGACGCGGTTAACGGCACGATGCTTTTACGCCAGTTGCCCGACGGCAAAATTAAAGGCAGTTTGCGCACTGCCGACCCTAAAATAGACGTTTCCAAATTAGCGCGCGCCTTAGGCGGCGGCGGCCATGCCAAAGCGGCCGGCTTTACGGTAGAAGGAAAATTGGAAAAAACAGAAAATGGCTGGAAAATAATTTAAGGCGCATTTGTCATTGCGAGAAGCCCCGCGTCTGCGGGGCGACGAAGCAATCCCACGAACTATAATCTTCGTAAAACGTTGCCACTTTATTTTATATGCATCATTTCTGAGATTGCTTCGCTACGCTCGCAATGACAATCACAGATTGACAATTTAAAATATTATATCTACAATAAATTCGTAATTGATAATTTTTAATTGAAAAAATATATGCCTCTAATTCCAACCGTTATTGAAAAATCCGGGCAGATTGAACGGGCTTACGATATTTATTCGCGCCTATTAAAAGACCGCATCATTTTTTTAGGCGAGCCGATTAACGACCATACGGCCAATATCATTATCGCCCAATTTTTATTTTTAGACGCCGAAAGCAAAGGCAAAGACATAAAATTTTACATCAACACGCCCGGCGGCTCGGTTACGGCCGGATTAGCGATTTACGATACCATGCAATACGTTAAATCGGATGTTTCCACGATTTGCGTCGGCTTAGCCGCTTCTATGGGCGCGGTTTTACTCGCTTCCGGCGCCAAAGGCAAAAGATTTACCCTGCCTAATTCGGAAATTTTGATCCATCAAGTCATGGGCGGCTTTGAAGGCCAGGCCTCGGACATTAAAATCCATTCCGAGCATATCTTAAGAGTCAGAGAAAAACTAAATAAAATTTTAGCCAAGCATACGGGCCAGCCGATTTCCATGATTGAAAAAGACACTGACCGCGATCATTTCATGTCGGCCGACGAAGCGGTAAAATATGGCATAGTTGATAAAGTGATTGTAAAATAATTTTTTTATCATTCCAGCTAAACCTTAAGACGATAAAAAATCCAAAATTTTTGTTTAAATAAAATAAGAGCGGAGTTATGGTTCCGCTCTTTTTTATCTGGCTTTTTTTGAAAAAATTAAATCCGGTTATCGGGAAGAGTTTTTAATTTTTCTGGTTTCCCGCCATTTATGACCTGGAATTTACTTTTTTTATCTTCTGGCGATGAAGGCTTATGAGTTCCAGATACTTCGCCTAAGCCTTCCATGCTTTTTCTAATAGCTTCTTCCCTATCATGGTCAATTTTACTTAAAGGTCTACCTTTAAAACCCGGATTAACTTTTTTAAAAATTTTCGATATCGGACCATCTCCACTCGGTGGTTGTTCATTGAAATTACCCATATATTTTTTCCTCCTCCTTTTTTATTTAAATTATTTTTTATTTAGTTTCTACTCTAATAAAACCAAAAAACAAACGGTCTGTCAATGGCGGGATTAAAATTTCCCTTTTACAAACACCCGCGGTTTTGCTATAATATAGCTAAGTATAATGCAAATATACGCGTATTGCTTAATTCGCGCCGGTTTGTTATCATTTAAAAAGATTATAATTAAATTTAAAAAACCATGAAAAAAATTATTTTCGCCTCCCTGGCGGTCGCTATGGTTTTAACCGGCTGTACGGCCGGCAACTTAAACGGCGGAGTAGACGTTAAAACTCCCGAAGGCAGCGTTAAAACCGACGCTAACGGCGTTGAAGTTAAGTCCGAACAAGGCAGCGTAAAAGTTGATAATCAAGGCGGAGTGAATGTGCAAGCGCCTGAAGCTAGCGTTAACGTTAACGATCAAGGCGTAAAAGTTGACAGCCAGGCGGACGGCGTTAAAGTTGACGTTGATGCTGATGGCAATGTAAAGATAGAAACTCCTGATGTAGACATAAACGCGGGCGAATAAACACTGTTGATTTTTATTTTTTACTGTGTTAACATAGCAAATAACTCCTACATGGGAGTTTTTTGCTATAATGTAAATAGGCCAGTCTTCGCCCTTGTAGTGAAATGGATATCACGCGACGCTTCGGACGTTGAATTCCGGGTTCGAATCCTGGCGAGGGCACAGATAGATATAGGCGAGTAAATCGGGCCAAAAGGTTAGCCCCGTTTTCTTTTTCGGCCCCGAGGCAAGCACCGAGGAGCTTCAAATCCTCTCCGGGGCACAGGCAGTAGTAGGTATAAGTTAAAACTTAAAATGTAAATTTTGGTGGCGTAGCTCAGCTGGTTAGAGCGTAGCACTCATAACGCTAAGGTCGGTGGTTCAAGCCCACCCGCCACCACCATCCAGGCGCTGTTAGCTCAGCTGGTAGAGCAGGTCCCTCTTAAGGACAAGGTCACAGGTTCGAATCCTGTACGGCGCACTAAACAAAAAAAGAAGGCTTTTTGAGCCTTCTTTTTTAATGTTGTAATTTTTTTATTTTCCCTTTAGCGCGTCTTTTAAAGTCTTGCCGGTTTTAAATTTGGCCACCGTAACCTGGGGAATCTGGATGCGTTCGGTTGGCTTCTGCGGGTTAACGCCGCCGCGGGCGTGGCGCGATTTCGCCATGAAAGTGCCGAAACCGGTAATAGTAACTTCGTTGCCGGCTTTAAGCTCCGAAATAATTGTGCCGACTAAAGCCTCAACCATGTCTTCGGCCTGTTTTTTTGTCACCGCTACTTCAGCGGCGATTTTTTCTATTAAACCTGCTTTGTTCATAGATTTAAAATTAATTTATATTAATATATTTTGTAATAGGCTTGATGCTTTTAGTTTTTTTTGTTTTAGGATCAATTTGCAAAAAAACAGCGTTGAAAACCGAGCGTCCGCTTTCCGGAATAACATGCGAAGATTTAATCTGGGTCAAAAAAGTTTTAATGATGCCTTCTTTATCCACGCCGATAACGCCGTCGGCGAAGCCGGTCATGCCCACATCGGTTAAGAGCGCCGTGCCTAGCTCGGAAATCCGCGCGTCGGCCGTCATGACATGAGTATGCGTTCCTAAAACAGCGCTAGCTCGGCCGTCAAGGTAATGGCCCAAAGCAATCTTTTCCGAAGTGGCTTCGGCATGCATATCAACTATTATAGCAGATAGGTTATTATTGGCAAGATTAGATAAAATTTCATCAACTTTATGAAATGGATTATCATGATCCATGAGCATGAATACCTGGCCGATTAAATTAACCAACAGTATTTTATGGCCGTTTTTAAGTTCAATAATAGTAAAACCTTTGCCAGGAGCGTCGTTAGAATAATTGGCCGGACGAAGTAATGGTACGTCGCTATCATAGACTTTAAGCGAGCCGGTGTTGCCGAAGCAATGATCGCCGCCGGTAAAAGCGTCAACCCCGATCGCGAGCATTTCTTTTATCGTCGGCTCGGATACGCCGTTGCCATGGGCTAAATTGTCCGCGTTAAGGATAACCAAATCCGGCTTAAGCTCTTTTTTTAATTCAGGCAGAATCTCCCGGACCGCCTGGCGGCCGATTTTACCGTTGATTTCGCCGATGAAGAGGATGTTTAACATACAATGAATTGTCATTGCGAGGAGCGCTAGCGACGAAGCAATCTTTGGTTAAACTCCGAGTGCGTGAGATTGCTTCGCTCCTTTCAGTCGCTCGCAATGACAAATAAAAATTTATCTGGCGTATTCGGTCACGCGCATTTCTCTGATAACGTTAACTTTTATTTCGCCCGGATATTTTAATTCCTGTTCAATTTTTTTGGCGATTTCCTTGGCTAAATTAATCGCGGCCAAATCATCAATTTTATCCGGCGTGACGAAAATTCTGACTTCGCGCCCGGCCTGGATGGCGTAAGCTTTTTCAATGCCTTCAAACGACGTGGCGATTTTTTCTAGCTCTTCCAAGCGCTGGATGTATTGGTCAAAAGTATCGCGGCGCGCGCCCGGACGAGCCGCGGAAATGGCGTCAGCCACTTTAACGATAACGGAAATAAGGCCGTCGGGGCGGTCTTCATGGTGGGTTAAAATCGGCGCGATTATATCCGGAGTTAAATTAAATTTTTTGCCGATGTTGGCGCCGATTTCCGGATGCGTGCCCTGGACTTCATGGTCAACCGCTTTGCCGATATCATGAAGCAACCCGCCCTTTTTAGCCAAAGTAACATCCGCGCCTAACTCTTCGGCTAGTAGCGCTGATAAATGAGCAACTTCCACCGAGTGGCGCAAAGCGTTTTGGCCATAGCTTGAGCGGTATTTTAATCGGCCGATTATTTGCACTAATTTCGGGTCAAAACCGGTTACGCCGACTTCGTACATGGCTTCTTCGCCGGCTTTTTTAATGTCTAGAGCCAATTCTTCCTTAGCTTGCTTGATCGCGTCTTCAATTTTAGTCGGGTGGATGCGGCCGTCCTTAATTAAATGGTCTAAAGTTCTTTTAGCAATATGGCGCCTGATCGGCGAAAAGCCGGAAATAGTTATGGCGTTAGGCGTATCGTCAACGATAATTTCCACGCCGGTAAGCTGTTCAATAACTTTGATATTCCGCCCTTCGCGACCGATAATCCGGCCTTTCATTTCATCGTTAGGCAAATCAACCGTGGTGGTAGTGATTTCCGTGGCGAAAGTTGAAGCCAATCTTTGGATAGCGCCGGCCATTAAATCGCGCGCCTTATCGTCTAAGGCGTCCGAGGATTCTTTCTCCAGCTTGTTGATTCTAATAACCAAATCGTTTTTAATATCGCTTTCAATGTTTTTAAATAAAACCTGTTTGGCTTCTTCTTTGGACAAGCCGGCGATTTTTTCCAATTTGGCCAGCTGTTCTTCTTTAATTTGTTTGATTTTTTCTTTAACCTCTTCAAGCTTATTGACTTTGTCATAAAGCTCTTGCTGCTTGTCCTGGAGTTCCAAGAGTTTTTGCGAAAACACGGTTTCGCGTTTTTCTAAGCGAGATTGCAGACCGTTAATTTCCCGGCGCCTTAATTCATCTTCTTTTTTCGCTTCTTCAATGATTTTTAAAGCCTTTTCCTGGGCTTCGAGTAGCAGTTCTTTTTGCTTGGCCTTAGTCTCGGTTAAGATTTTTTCCGCGCGGGCTTCGGCGCTGGAAACTTGGGCTAAACCACGGCTTTTTCTGACAAAATAGCCAACAAAAAAACCGCCGATGACAGCTAGAATTCCAATAATAATATAATACATAGAATGGCATTCCAGCGCCGGAGGTTAGTTGTTACAAACAAAACAAGACCAAACGTTTATTTTAGCTTGGGCAAAATATTGAGAACGCAATTTGATATTTTAGAGAAAATGTTACGTGCCACAAAATTAATTGCTAATCTAAAGTAAAATTTAATCCCGCCTGAATTGTCCGTAAGCTGTCCGACCGCTGGAAATTATTTTTATTAATTTACATTTTCCAGCTTAACATAAGGCGGGAGTTTTGGCAAGGCTGATAAACTATCTAAACATAAAGCCAACGGCAAATCGCTATCGGTTGTTTTCTATTAATTTCCCACCTGATTTTTCAATCTCAATTTTCATTTTTTCAATATCTGGATTGCTAATTTCAGTCGGTTTAATAGCGCTCCGGGAGGTAATCAATGTGCCCTTGCAGGCAGAGGAGCCATTTTCTTTTTCCAGAGTTAAATAATGATAAATATTCATAACAAAATTGGCGTAATCTTTAGAAGGAGACGCGGGAGATAAATATTCTATATTTTTAATATCAAAAGGACATTCTATGTATTTTTCCGCTTCCCCGATTTTTTGTTCGGTTTCCGCTGTCCGATTATCAATCATTCCTATTAGACATTTGCCTTCTGCGTCTTTCCTGTTGTATAGGATAATTGAAGTGGCAAAATTGTCGGTTAATTCTACCCGGGCGGGTAAACATTCTTCTGTTATAGATCTACCAAGACAGGTAAGCGCCTGGTCTTGCTCCAGCATTAATTCAAATCGCCCGATTCCGGGTATGGCATCATTATTAATTCCGCATAATTTCCCCTGATTATTTTTTATTGCATCTTCCGCCGAATTTTGCTTAGTCCACGGATTTAAATTTTTATTAATAACATTTTTTGGCAAAATTACAAAAATAAATAAACCGCCGATTAGAAAAAAAATGAATATAATAAAAATCAGCCATTTTAATTTGCTCAGCGTTATAGAGCTGTCGCTTATTTTATTATTTTCAACATTCAATAAAGCGGGATCGCTAACCTTCTGTTTTGTATTTGTAATATTTTTATCTTTTTCCATTTTTACAATAGCAAATAATTATTAATTTTTATATATTAAACAAACTTATTAACTTAATAACACGAGCAACTATCTATGCACTTTATGCAAAGATTACCGCTGCAATTATACGGACAAGCGTTACCGCATGCGCCGTTGAGCAAATAAGCTCCTGGCGGCGATGTACAAATGCTGCCATAACCCCATGTCGCATATTTTGTTCCTTCTGATGGCGAGCATACAGCGCCAGGGCAAGCGCCAACTTTTAATGATGGGATAGCAACATACCAAGTATTGCAAGTTGTGCCACAATGCCACGTTGGTGGTTTACAGATATATTGCGAGGTGGCAGAATCGTAACTGCAAGTCTCACTACCCGTGCAATCCTGCTTTAGCTCTTCTCTGACGTTACAGCTGTTCATCCAATAAACATCGCCTCCGTAACACGTTGTGGATGTATGCGGAGTGCAAACGCATGAGCCGCTAACGCAAGTCGCGCCTGTTTGACAGCCGACCGTACAGCTAGTAGACGGCTTTTCTCCTTCATTGCAAGTATTTTCTTGCGTACACCAAACATCTCTGGTGCCGCTACCGCAAAGGTTCGCGCCAACATCGCAGCTGCTAGTTAGCCAAACGCCGGGCGGCGGCGAATCCATTAATATTTCCTGGATTTCATCGGAAGTCAAAGCCACGTTCCAAAGCATAATTTCGTCTAAAATGCCATTCCAATATTTTGCCGTTCCTAAGGTCGCATCATCTCTGGCGCCGATAAGCAATCTTAAAGCATTGGCCGGCAGAAGGCCTGAATTAGCAAAACTATATCTTTCTTCACCGTTAACATAAAATTTAGCGACGGAACCATCCCGTGTTAAAGCTAAATGAACCCATTTATTAAGAGGAATTACAATGGAAATTGGCATGCTGATAAATTGTCCTTTTAATACTACCCTTATATGGCTAGCATCTAAATACATGGCATATGCTTGTTGCGCATAATTTTTTGAGAGAATATAGGAGAGTAAGGAACTGCTAGTTTTAATCCAAGCGCTCATCGTAAGCTGATCGGTAATATCCAAACTATTGCTATCAGCAACTGTTACATAGTCGGTTGTTCCATCAAAGATATATGCCCCGCTTCCCCCGCCATCCGTTGTCCAAGTCGGGCAATTTCCTCCGGTACAAGAGCCGTGATTATTATTTCCCGACGAATCTGTAAAAAATGTCGCGCCCGGACCATCATTAAAATGCAGTTCCATCACCGGTGTAGGCATGGATGAACAACTTTCCACCGACAAACCGGACGGTAAATGGCTGCTAAATGCCTCCCATTCGGCCTGCGTTTTAGTGGGTATAAAATAATTGTTAGTTGAGTTATTGATTATTTTATAGCAATCTCCGGCCTCGCTGCCGATTACAACGTCGGCCGTGCCGCCCGGATTAACCTGATAGCCTTGGTCCCAAAAATTATCAGCCCAGCTAATCCCGGCGATAACTAATATAAAAAACCCGACTAAAAAAATAATTAAACCGATTTTTTTATTGTTTAGCGCTATTTTCATTGTAGTAATTTCTAAATTTATTTTTTATTTTTCCAGCAATCGCAGTTGCTCTTTTAAACTTTTGATTTCCGCTTGCTGTTCTTTAACCGCTTCAATTAAAGGCGCGATCAGGCCGGCATAATTAAGCGATTTTAAGCCGGAGTCCGGACTGGTAGTTACCAGCTCAGGGAATATCTTTTCCACATCTTGCGCAATTAAACCGATTGACTTCTGACCGTTATCGCGCCAAGAAAAAGATACTCCGTTTAACTGCGAAATTTTATCTAAAGAATTAGATAAAATTTCAATATTATCTTTTAAATTTTTATCCGAAGAATAAAGAAAAGCCGTGGCCTGGACATTGCCGTTAACGTCTAATTTTTGCGACGGTGCCAATGTCCCAATCCCAACTTTGCCTGTATTAGTAAAAGATACTAACTCTCCGGCTCCCGGAGAATAAAATCTTAAATCCGCTGAAGCTTCTGGCGCATACATATACCAATCCGAAGCCGTTCCTCCGGATCTTCGCAATCTTAATTGCGCCTGCCCCACGCCCGTTGACTTAACTAAAATTCCGTCGTTTGCTCCGGTTGCTATCGCTTTTTCTATATGCAATAAATTGCTTGGTCCAGCTGTTCCGATGCCGACGTTGCCATTTTCCACGATTAAACCTAGAGGGGAAATACCGTCAGTATTAATCCAGAGGGGACCTGATTTTGTTTGCAGTAAAGGTCCGGCATTAAGCGGCGCGGAACAGCCCGGATTACCGCTAGCGCAGGTTGGCGGATTAGCCACTGGCGCGGTCCAGTCGGCTAACAACGATTGGAAAGAAATGGACAGGCCGAGAGTTAAAATTACGGCAAAAATAAAAAGAAAGGAGGTTTTAAAGTTTTTAAATTTCTTTTTAGCTAACTCCGCCGACTGGTTTAAAAATTTACTAAAATTAAAAATCGCCATATTTTTTTAAATTATAAATAATTTTATTTTATCTCCGCGTTAATCTGATCAATTATTTTCTGCCTTTCCTCTTGCGCTTTTAAGTCCGCGGCTTTTTCTTCCGGGGTTTTGTTCTCTTCCTTTTCTACTATTTCCGCGTTAATCTGATCAACTATTTTCTGCCTTTCCTCTTGTGCTTTTAGATCAGCGGCTTTTTCTTCCGGAGTTTTATTCTCTTCCTGCTTTATTATTTCCGCGTTAATCTGATCAACTATTTTTTGCCTGTCTTCATCCGAGATAACAGTTTGATTAGTGTCTAACCCGTCGCTCGGCGCGATAGCTTTATTAACGTATAAAACAACAAAAACAAATACTATAATTAAAAATAAAATTAAAATAATTAAAACAGCTTTTTTTGAAGACATAAAATTAAAATTTATTGCTATATATTAATAAATTTACAATTATATTATACCAAATTAACCAATTTATGTAAAATAAAAAATAGCACTATAGCATGCTAGGCTATTTTTAACTTTATTTACCTAAAACCGAATAATAATTATATTTGTCTTTGTATATTTTTTCTATTTTTAAGCCGGCGGCCAGAGCAAGTTTTTTAAGCTGATTTTTAGTAAAAGCGTGGTAATAGCGCCGGCCGATTTGCTCGCCTTTATTATTTTTCCAATTAAATAATATATCGCCGAAATCCATTTTATGGCGGCCGGCCAGCTTTAAGAGCCCATATTTTAAAATCAGCCGCCTAAATTTTTTCTGATTCCATAAATTCCAAACCGTAATGATAATTTTTCCACCCGGTTTTAATTTGCCTTTCATCTGTTCAAGCGCGCGTACGCGCAAATCATTTCCCGGCAGGTGATGCAGGACCGCGACGCAAAAAACATAGTCAAAATTATTTTCCGGCAGTTTATCCAATTCCAAAATATCGACAACCGCATATTTGTCATTACGAGCGGCCATTTCCTCTTTGTCATTCCCGCACAGGCTTGCCTGTCCGGTAGACAGGCGGAAATCCATATTTTTTCTCGCCGCCTCAATCAATCTCTCACTGTTGTCCACGCCTAAATACTCTATTCTTTTATTAACAAACGCCTGCAAAAGCCTGCCATTGCCGCAGCCAACATCCAATATTTTATCTCCATCTTTAACCATGCCGGCTAATTTTACCAATTCCGGCCATAATGGTTTTTTTCTAGTTATGTCAAAATCCTCCGCGATTTCTTCATAATTGCGCTTAACCAATTCTAATAAATTTTTTTGAGTTTGCTTATCCATAAAATTTACCTCCTCCTATCAAAAGAAACCGGAGGAATTTCCCTCTCCTTAATAAGGAGAGGGCTAGGGTGAGGTCTTCCTCTTATTTTCTTACCATTTCTCCGTCAAAAAGAAAAGGGCAAACCCGAAGGTTCGCCCTGTATGTAGATTTTACTTCTGTAAATTTTATTTCTTCAGCTCTTCAGAGGAAAGAATTCTACCTTCTTGGAATCGCGACCGAATCATTATTTCAGAACTATTTGACCTTGTTGTTGATCCGACAACATGGCCAGCAACGCCATCCTTCTTGGCTTCGCTTATTAGCAGATCAGCATCTTCTAAATCTTTAACGATTACGAGCAAGCCGCAACCACCATGGAAATCGCCATAAGCATCCAAGTCGGTGATCGGTGTAAGATCAGCCCCTTGCACTTCATAGGAAATTTTTTGAGCCAGCTGCAATACTGTCGGCGGCTCCGGCATATATTTAAGCTCTGCGCCGATGCCCTGGGGAAGAATTTCCCCAAGCTTGCTCCAGACGCCTCCCCCGGTTATGTGAGCGATACCGGTTATGGCAACGTCAGCCTTTTTAATGTTGCCGTCGGGAAGCCAGCCATGAACCCGCGTTATTGTCCTGGAATAGTTGACGGACGGACGACAAAGCTCTTCAAAATAGTGCAATGCAGGAGTAGGAAGTAGTTTTACCGACGAAACCTTGCCCCATTTTTTCGTGCCGATTGTAATGAGTTTTGTGTAACCATTGCACCTGGCGCCTTCTTCATTAAGGCCGACAATAGGCATATCGGGTTCAATCGCCGATCCGTCAATTTCTTTGTCAACATGTCCAATACCTAAAGCTGTCCCGGTCCAAGTAAGAATGAGTTGTTCGGGGCTGCCGTCATCGCAGAAAGTCGTAATAGCCAATTTCATAGTTGCATTTTCACCAGTGATATTCATAGTCATTGTCTCTTTCAGCGCCATGCCATAACCCGTAAGAAGCGCCCTGATAAGCGACAAATTTTCCTCAGTTATACGCTTGAAATCAATCTGATTGGCCAGCATGGCTACAGGCAAACCGCCATCGCGCACAATGTCCTCATAGCACATTTCAATTATTTCCCTACCCAGAAAATAAAAATGCCTAGGGCTGGAAAGAAGCGTAAAGCACCCCGGCTTATGTCCTGCGCCATCATTCTGCGGGATCATATACATTTCATCGCGGGACATCATCTCTAATACAGCCTTACTCCAATTAATACACACCATGCCGCGAAAAGACCCACGTTTTTTAACAATAGGCCGCAAAATTTCATTATTGCCTAAACTAGCGTCATTGATCTTTTTTGCCAGAGATGAGACCAAATCCCCTGGTTCAATCGTCTCTTTAAAATAATCACTTTCTCTTTTTTCAGCCATCATTTTCACCCTTTCCTTTCAACCAAAATGGTTAACTCTATTATATCCTACCCTATAAATTCTTTAATAATAAAAAGAGCATCCTCCTATTAGGATCCTCCCTGTTTTTAATCATTTATACTTTATTTTATATTGGCTAAAAAGTCAAACAAAAAATCCCCGCTGGCGGCTAGCGTCAGCGGGGTGAAATGTTTTTTATAATGAACAATTAACTATGCCTCCAATCCATTGGCATAAATTAACAAGCCATCGGGATTGTCATACGGCCGGCCGGGATGATCCATCAACCCGAACCAATTGCCTTTATAAATGCCGGCAATTTGCCCGCCATTGGGAGATTCTGGCTCATAGACCAGCGCGACATTAGGCTGCCTATCTCCGGTCACAACCAACTTCCCATATCTATGGGCCGAGGGGAATTTAAGAATTTTACCCTCAAAACCTTTGGTCCATATGCAATTAGACCTCACGACTCGGTGAATAACCGGCATACTGCGGAATTCACCACAATCATTTTGCACCAAAGACAAGCCATCGCCGAAAATTTTAGCTCTCATTCCGATTTGAAAACCATTACACTCCATAATAACCGGAAGTTCGGTTTGCTTCAGCATTTCAATGGCTTCCCTGGCCATTAAGGTGGCGATGGAACCCGCTCCGGCATCATCACCGTAAGTAAATCCTCCGGTCCAGTGATGAACATCGTAATCTGTCACCTTTTTAACGCCGGAAACGAAATGTTTGGCAAACACCATTTCTGCTTCAGCGCCGAGAAATTTCCAAGATTCCAGGCTCTCCACCTCACAATTCGTACCCGGCCAATACCATACGGCCACTTTTTTCTTATGCATTATTATATACCTCCTTCGCAAAACGAGTATTCCAGCCATCAAATAGCCGCTTCCAATTTAGACGTTGATTATTAATAATAATACCTTTGTCTTTAATTATACGGCCAACGCACAAAGCGTCTCCGCCAAATAAATTTTCCAGTTTAATGGAATTTTCCGGTTTCACCTCAACTAATACCGTGCCGAAACTCTCCGGGAATAATTCAGCGCAGAGATCGGTTTCTACGCCGAAACCCGATGCCTCAACGCCTTCAAATAACCGCAAAATCAACCCGCCGCGATTTACCGGAACGGCAGAAAGATATATGCCGTTAAAAGCAGCTTGATAAATACTCTGCACGTAACTTTTAATCTCATTCATAGGAATAGTATCAACTTTGCCGGCAATAATTTCCAGTGAAGATGCCAGAGTTGATCCGGCCAGGGAATAGGCTCTTCTACCTAAACTATAAAGTAAGTTTCCTGGACGATGCCACTGATGAAGGATCAGCCGAGAGACATCAGGAATTTTACCAAGAGCCATAAAGTTTACGGATGGCGGAATATTAATTACCTGTCCTTCATATTCGCCAGAACCATAATTACTGTCCTTACCGTTAATAATCGGCCCGGTCTGTTTCTGTAGTTCACAAAGAACTTCCACCTGTTTAATTACATAATACGGAGCATAAGGATCGCGGTTAGGAGAATAAAAATTTTCCACCATGGCAATATCGTCCGGATTCACTCCTGCAGCTACTTGAGTAATGTAGGCGTCAAGAAATCCGCAAAAGGCACCGGCGATTGGATCGGCCTCGAAAAGCCATGGACTAAAGCACATACTGGTGGTAGCGCCATAAGGCTTGCCATAAACCGGCTTAGATACAGCCAAGTGCGAACCAACATTATAATTCTCGCCGTATAATGGCCCTTGCAAGCAAATTCCCTGAACCGTTGAATCATATTGCAGCCGCGCTCTTGACTGATTACAGTTGTCAAAATGCCCAACCACCATTACCGTCATATCTTCAACATTCTCTTTGATAATAGGAACAAATATAGGCACATCTTTACGCGGCGGCTCAATTACTTCAATTTCTGATAAAGGACAATTTTCAAACACTTCGTACGGCAAGTCTAAAAGAATTTCACCAGAGAGCGGAGTGTCTTTAGTAAATTCACGAACTTCTTCATCGCGAATAATTTGCAATCTGCGATTGCCGGTGAAAACTCCGATTCTCGTGCATTCCAACTCCATGAGTTCGCAAATAGCGACGAATTCCGACACTTTTTCCGGAATTATCGCGAAAGCGAATCTCTCCTGGCTTTCACCGATTGCCAACACTTTATCGGGAAGTCCTGCGCATTTAAGGGGCGGCAAAGCGAAATTCAATAACAGCCCGCCAGCATAACTTTCACCCCAAGGCAATTTTTTCGGTTCGGCCATTTCGCCAAAAGCGGATATGAAACCGCCGGCGCCGAAATCATTACGCGCCCGCGCGCAGCCTTTATCACGGATCATAAAAGTCGCCTGCATCATCTTCTGCTGCGTGAACGGATCTCCGAGTTGAACATGATCTGCCGCTGCGTTATCGGAATGCTCGCTTAAGGTACCCGAAGCTACTGTGCCGCCGTGATAACCGTCATTGCCTGACCTGTTGCCGACAATCCATGCCTCATCGCCAGCTTGGGGCAAACCTTTTAACGCTGCCTCCTTGGTAGTAATACCTAAGGTTCCGCCAAAAGCGAAAGGTTTTACCCCAAAAGCCGGATGGCTGTACATTCTGGCAAGATTCATGGGAATGCCGGTAGTGTTCCCGGCCTTAGCTATGGCCGCGATGGTTTCGCGAGCCACCTGCGCTTCAGAAAATACATATTTCTCAAGCACGGGATAAACTTTGCGGACAAATTCTCCAACAGTAGTCATCTCAAGATGACCGATCGGTTTAGCCCCACGTCCAGTCTGGTATACATCGCGGTCATGGCCCACCGTTTTGGTTAGCTGGCCGCCAAAGGTAAATTTACGCGATGGACTATTATGAGTCTCTCCGCCAAAAACCAGAGCGAGATCGTCATAAAAATCCCAAACGCCAGCATTATCTAAAAAAGCCGAAAGAACATTGGGGTTGTTGATTTCCTCCGTGGTTTTACGAAGTTTTTGAAGCAGTTGCCCCAGCTCCTGCCACCAGTTGTGATTACAGTGATCGCACCAACGAATCGCGTAGACGTCCAACCTCAAATCGGTAACAAAGGAAAGACCTTGTTCCTTTTGGTCATTGCGAATTTTCTTCATCTGTTTTAAAGACAAAGAAAGATTAAGATTCTTGCTTAAACCTGAAAGTTGTTCATCAGTCATTAGCAATAAATTGTAGGTATCCATCGGAATACGTTGACCGGCCGGTTTGAGAGTCGTAAATTCCGGCTCTTTGGTAAAACAAATTTCCACGTTAGGATTAACGGTTACACCCTTGAAAGCATCTCCATAATAGCGAGTGCCAACTTTAACAGCTTCTACTTTAATTCCTAATTTCTTGCAGGCCTCGCCGATTGTCTTACTCTGAGGATCAATAATGGCATTCTTAAACATAACTTCGTGAAAATCTCCTTCCGGTAATTCATCAATAATATTTTCAACTTCGCTGTCATGAAGAACCGGATATAGTAATGACAATTTTTCGACCTCGCTTGACGGCAGGTCAATGTTATAAATAATATACACGCCTACCTCGCCTTTCCTCGGTTGCTTTGGCGCAACCGCAATTCTAATAACACTGTTCATCTTCTCCTCCTCTCGTTTTAGTATTTTTTCACCTTCTTCTGTTAATTTGAATCTTGGTCCGCTATAATGCATCAACCCTAATTCTTTTAACTCAAAAGTTGCCATAACCGTATAATCGCCTAAAGACTTTGCGCCCTTGATCAACTGCAATAATCTAATTTGTTGCTTGGTTAGCTTCATCCCTTTCACCTTTCCCTTTCTATTTATCTTTTTATCTTTCAAATCAAAATAAACTGCGAATTGTTAAAGTGCCGTATATAAAATAAAAACTAACCCCCTTCCTCCTTGGGTTAGTTTTTTTATTTTCTAAAAAGATTTTACCTAATTTTACTAAAAAAGTCAAGCGGCAAAAAATGCCAGGCTGGAAAATTATTTTTTACTTCTTTTTCATCTTCGCCAGCACTAACTTTATCTCGTCCCAGCTATAATCCTCGCCTAAGGCCTCACGAATCGGCGTTAACTTATCCATGCCGACTTTTTTTATAACTTCCATAATTTTTTTCTGCCGTTCCGGTTTAACCAGCTTATTAATATCAACGCCTAAGCCTTTTTCCGCTAGAAAACATAGATGGCCGACAATCGTGCCGACGGTTAGCTCGCGCGCTTCGGCGATTTTCTCCAGGCTTAACCCCTTATTCCATAATTCCAAAGTCTCCAATTGCGTCAGCTTGGTTGATAAGCTGGAAGTTTTCTTTTTGCCTCTGGTTTCAATCTGAATTTTTTCCACCTCGCCCATATTTTTCACCAGGCAATTATCGCATTTAGCGCATTTTTTAGCCTCTAAATCGCCGAAATAATCAAGAATATATTTTTGCCTACAGTCAAAATGATAAATATAATTTTCCATCAGATCCAATTTATTGTAAGCGTGCTTTAATTTATATTTTAAAGCCTCAAAATCAAGCTTAACTTCGGCGCCATCAACCCGTTTTAATATTTTTAATTCCGTGCCGCGAAACGGCGGAATGTATTCAGCCAGATTCAAATCTTTTAACTTTTTAATCAAGCGCAGCAAAGTGTCTTTTTTAATTTGTAAAACATCGGCCATCTCTTCTATATTAGCATACAGGCCGGCCACCAGCTCATCGCCATATTTATCAAGTAAGCGTGTAAATGTCTCTTTCCGCAACTTGTTTTTGGTTAAAAACAAGTTGCGAGTTGCGAGTTGCGAGTTGCGAGTTTTTATATACGCTTGCCCGACGCGGTCATGCGAGCGCGTAACATAGCCTTCGCGCTCCAAAACTTTTATGGCCGTGCCCACGGCCATTTCCGGCAGCTTGTCCGACAGCATTTCCGCGATTTCGGCGTAAGTGATTAAAATCGTCTCCGTCTCATAATTTTTTAAAATTTCATAAATTTCCAAAATCATTTCCGGCGGCGGATTGTCGCCCTTGATAAAAAATTCTTGAAGATACCGGTCGCGCGGGCTGTATAATAACAAGCAAAAGCTCTGCTTGCCGTCGCGGCCGGCCCGGCCAGCTTCCTGATAATAAGCTTCAATCGTGCCCGGCATATCATAATGGATAACGAACCTGATGTCGCGCTTATCAATGCCTAGGCCGAAAGCGTTGGTAGCCACGATGACTTTGGCTTGGCCTTTCATAAAATTTTCCTGCACCCATTTTCTGTCCTCCGCCTCCATGCCGGCATGATAGCTTACGGCTTCAATATTATTGGCAAGTAAAGTCTGGAGCAGTTCATCCGCGCGCGAGCGCGTGCCAACGTAAATTATGCCCGTGCCGTCCGGTGCGCTATTAATCGCGTCTAAGACGAACTGCGGCTTGCGGCTATCCTGCGTATTAATCACGCCGAATTGTAAATTCGGCCGGGCAAAACCGGTAATCACTAAATTAGGATTAATTAAACCCAGTTGCTTTATGATATCATCCCTAACTTCTAACGTAGCCGTAGCGGTTAAAGCCACGACCGGCGGCCGGCCTAACGATTCAATTACACTTTTTAATTTTATATAGCTTGGCCTAAAGTCATGCCCCCATTGGCTGATGCAGTGCGCTTCGTCAACCGCGAACAAGCTTACTTTTATTTCTTTAAGCGCGGCCATAAATTCCGCGCTGTAAAACCTTTCCGGCGCGATATAAAGCAATTTGTATTGCCCTTGTTTAACGGCTTCTAGGCGGTTAATGGTTTCCGCCTGACTGATAGAAGAATTTATAAACGTCGCCGGCAGGCCGATTTTTAACAGGCTATCAACCTGGTCTTTCATTAAAGCGATTAAAGGCGAAATTACTAAAGTTACACCATTTAGCACTAAGGCCGGCAATTGATAGCATAGCGATTTTCCGCCGCCGGTCGGCATAATAACTACGGTTGACTGGCCGGCTAAAATATTATCAATCACTTTTTCCTGGCCTGGCCGAAATGAGTTAAAGCCGTAATGTATTTTTAAAAGCTCTTGAAGCTCTTGTTTTTTATTATTCATATTTTGCATTGTCATTCCCGCGTAGGCGGGAATCCAGAATTCTTGACATTCCACGCGAATTAAACTAATTTAAGATTAACATAAGGAGAAAATTAAGACAAAAAAATCTAAAATAACCGGTCTTTACAACTTATTTAAGGAGGAATACGGCATGAAAATAATAAAATTCCGGATACCGCTAGTAATTTTTGACATGCATGTGCATGGGCGAGGATTTATGCAATGGCAAAAGACAACCGTTAAACAAGTTATGGCAGAAGCTATGAATGGTTTAATTAATATTTCAGCTTTTATGCCAAATACCATTCCGGCCATAATTAACGATACTAACCTTAAACATTATTTTGATTTAGTTGAGGAGGCCAAAAGGATAAATAATAATAAATTTGAACAATACATTTGGTTCGGCGTAACAGACGGAAACTTAACATATTACGAGCAAGCTCTATTAGAAAATTATGTTATTGGTTTAAAAATTTATCCTTTAGCCCCGGACGGTAAAGGCGTAACCACTGGCACTATCGGCGTAATGCATGACAGCACTATCGTAAAAGCCATGTTATTGGCGAAAAAAAACGATAAAGTCCTTGCCGCGCATTGCGATGACCCGATTATTATTGCCAGACTTAAATATAACCCGATTGAAGCTGAAATTGAATACGTAAAAAAGATACTAAAACTGGCCGAACAAGTGCCTGGCGTTAAAATTATGATTTGCCATGTTTCCTGCAGGCAGAGCGCCGAATTAATCCTTGAGGCGCAAGCCAAAGGCATGAATATCGCGATTGAACTTTGCCCGCAGTATCTCTGGTTTGATAATGAGAGCACTAACTGGAATGAAAATCTACATTCGATTTTCTATCATTGCTTTAATAATCTGCGAGGCTCTGAACATAGAAAATTCTTAATCGGGCTTTTAGCCTCCAACAATGAGTTAGTTTTAATCGATTCTGATACGGCTTGTCATGCCAGGGAGGAAAAATTACGAGACCAACCAGGCGGCATTCCGTCTAACCAGGAATTAGTGCCGGTAATTATCACTTTAGCAATAGAGCATAAAATATCCGAAGCTAGAGTGGCTCAATTACTTTCTTTCAACCACTCAAAATTTTTTAATATCCCGGTGCCAAACGAACTCGTGGAATACAAGTGGGAGTTCAAGGAAGATCGACTGCTCTACAACAATGGAAAAGTAGAAAATCCCTGGAATGGTTCCCGGTTATATTTTCCAATTTTAAATTAATGGATTTTCTTAAAAAAAGAGGTCGGTTTGTATCACTACAAACCGACCTTGTTTTATTTTATAATTATTTAACCATTGACCCGACCAGCTCCTTAATGTTGGACATGCCATAAGCGGCAACTTTTCCTCTTAATCCATTATGAATTTCGACCAACACCTCTGGATTGTATAATAAAGCTGTGCCTATACCAATAACTGGAGCGCCGGCGACCATATACTCGGCCGCGCTATCGCCACTGTCTACGCCGGTCTGCCCGATTAAAGATATACCTAATTTCATTTCATAAAGTATTCTTAACTTTCTTAACGCTATCGGCATTGCCCCGGGGCCGGAATAACCTCCGTAAGTATTGCCCAAAGCCGCCCGTCCGGTTTCTAGGTTAACTTTTAAACCAGGGTAAGTGTTAAAGCAGGCTAAGGCGTCAGAGCCACCTTTTACAGCCATTAGAGCAATTTTCTTTAGATATTCGCCGTCCGGTATGGGCGAAAGCTTTGTAATAATAAAAGCTTCGGGCGCCTTAAGCCTGACCGCTTTAACCACTCTAAAAGTTGATTTCGGAGATAAAGCGAAAATTTCTTCGTTTTGCTTTTTGTTAGGGCAGGAGATATTTACTTCGAAAACTCTTATACCGTGCTTATATAATATTTCCGCCAGCTCTGCATACTCATCCACGCTATTGCCGAAAATATTAACGATAACGGTTTTCTTAAAACTTAGCCAGTGAGAGAGCTTGTCTTTTAAAAACACTTCCAAGCCTACATTCTCAAGGCCAATGGCATTAAGCATACCGCCGGGCACTTCTGCTATCCTCGGACCTTCATTACCGACACGCGGCAACAAAGACAAACCTTTTGTGGTAATCGCTCCAGCCTTACTTATATCTACCATTCCGTTTTCAACCGCCTCTAAATCCAGACAGCCGGCGCAAGTAATAATCGGGCTGGGCAAAATTAATTTTTTACCGCCTTGCCCGACTAACACGGTTTTCATGTTTATCTTTTTAACCGGCATACGCTCTTCTTCCGGTACTACGAGGCTGATATTTGATTGTTTTACCTTTTCCCAATCAACTAGCATGCCGGATAAAAACGGCCCGTCTTGGCAAAGATGATAATATCCGCCGCCTTTTTTTGGTATGGGGCAGCCCTTGTAAGCGCCTTCACCGCAAGCTACCAAAGTTTCCATGCCGACTAAAGAGGTCATCCCATACCTTAAGGCCATTATTGCAACTTTTTCCAGCATAGCGTTAGGACCGCAAGCTATTATTCTGTCATTTCTATTATAATGTCCTGTCTTTAATTCTTTTTCCAGCAAATCTGTAACCAGCCCCTCTTCATCGGTAATAGTTTCCAACTTGCAGCCGTAAATTTTAAGCAATTTTTTATCTATTTTATTTAATTTTCCTTTACCGCCATAAAGGCAAGTTATTTCAACAGATAATTCCTTCAGCTTAGAAATCAACAGCATTATTCCGGCAATGCCAGCGCCGCCGACCACTAGTATTACTTTTTTGTAATTGCTTGCTACCGTAATTGGCTTGCCTAACGGCCCTTTCACGGAAATTTTATCGCCCGGCTTCAATCTTGCATAATGCTCGGTATTTTCCCCTTTAACTTGAATTCTAGTGGCAAAATAATTAAATCCTTGCAAAAATACTGAAAATGGCCGCTGCCAAATTTTATCTGCAAAAAATGACTGCAGCATTACAAATTGGCCAGGCTTTGCTCCAAGCGGTTGTTCTTTTTTCAAGGTAAGATAAAAAACGCCGATTTTTTTGCTTCCCTCGCAGTTTATTACTGTTGCCGTAAAAAATTTTTTCATCTTTTTGCCCCCTCCTATTTTAGATTGTTTAAAATTGTAATGTGCGAATATTTAATAAAAAGCCTAACCCCTTTGAGTTAAGCTCCTTGTTTAATTTTATTTATTTTATCTTACTGCATCCGTCGTTTTTTGTAAATCTCCAGCGTATTTTTAAACGCCATGGCGATCGTCATGGGCCCGACTCCGCCGGGCACGGGCGTAATATAGCCGGTCTGATCCTTAACCTCTTTAAAATCAACGTCGCCCACCGCTTTGCCGCCTATTTTGGTAATGCCGATGTCAATTACCACCGCGCCCTTTTTTACCATATCCTTTTTTATGAATTCAGGCTTGCCCGCGGCCGTTATTAAAATATCGGCTTGGCTGGTTATAGCCGCTAAATTTTTATCATCTGCCTTAATCGCCTCAACTTTAGCTCCTCGGCACTTTAAAATATGGGCTAAAGTTTTTCCAAAAATATCCGAATTGGAAATTATTACTACCTGCTTATTTTTAATTTCGTAATTTATGCTTTTCAGCATTTCTAAAACCGTGGCGAACACCGGCGGCATTAAGCCGGAAAAATCGCAACTTTTTAATAATTTTTCCAGATTATCCGGTTGAAAGCCGTCAACGTCTTTGGCCGGATCCAAAGCTAAAATAATCGTATCCGCGTCAATCCCGGCCGGCAGAGGCATTTGCACTAAAATCGCGTCAATGGCTTTATCATTATTCAAGCATTCTATCATTTCCAAAATTTCCCGCTCGCTGGTATTTTCCGCGCATCTGTATAGATGCGTATCAACGCCGACTTTTTTAGCTTCACGCTCTTTTAAGCTTACGTACAATTCCGAATCCGGACGTTCGCCGATTAAAACAATCGCCAGGTTTGGCCTGGTGATATTATAAATATCTTTATTAAAGCTGATAATTTCCTTTACGATTTGATCTTTAATTTTTTCAGCTAATTTTTTTCCGTCTATGATCTTAGGCATAAAAAGGCATTATCATCGCGAGCTTAAGTAGTTTGTTTTTGTCATTTCGACCGAAGGGAGAAATCTATAATAGACAATAAGCGCGATTAGCAAGTATTAAAGATCTCTCCTCCCTGCGGTCGTCGAGATGACAAGGGGAGAGCTTTTCTCACAATAACAATTTTGTATTTAAATTGAAGGTATGGGAAATTCCAAACACATTTCTTTAACTTGGTTTTTAATATTATCCAGTATCTCCGCCTCATCCTTTTGTTCTAAGCCAGCGTTAATCCAGCCAACGATTTTTTTAATTTCCGCCTCTTTTATGCCGCGCGTGGTTATGGCCGGAGTGCCGAAGCGCACACCTGACGGATTCATGGGCGGATTCGGATCATTCGGGATAGTTGAGCGGGAAACCGAAATGCCGCATCTTTCTAAAATAACTTCAGCTTCTTTGCCGGCAAGACCCTTAGAAGTCATGTCAACCACCATTAAATGATTATCCGTACCCCCGGAAATTACCCGATAGCCTAATTTTATGAATTCCTCGGCCATGAGCTTGGCGTTAGCGATCACCTGTTTGGCGTATTGCTTAAACTCCGGGCGCAGCGCTTCGCCGAAAGCCACGGCCTTGGCCGCGGTAATATGGTCATGCGGTCCGCCCTGCATGCCGGGAAAAACCGCGCGGTTAATTTGCTTGGCGAATTGCTCCTTGCACATTATGATGGCGCCGCGCGGACCGCGTAAAGTTTTATGCGTAGTGGTTGAAACTACGTCAAAAAACGGCACCGGATTAGCCATCTCGCCGGCCGCGATTAAACCGGCCGTATGAGCGATATCGGCGAAAGTGAACGCCCCGACTTCATCGGCAATATCCTTGAATTTTTGCCATTCAATTTCCCTCGAGTAAGCGCTGTAGCCGGCCACGATCATTTTCGGCTTTTCGCGCAAAGCGATTTCCCGAACTTTATCCATGTTGATTCTGCCGGTTTCTATGTCCACTTCATATTGGGTGAAATTATACAGCATGCCGGAAAAATTTATCGGATGGCCGTGCGATAAATGCCCGCCATGGTCTAAGCGCAAGCCTAAAACCTTGTCGCCCGGTTTTATAAAGGCGAAGTAAACCGCCGCGTTGGCCGGCGAACCGGATAAAGGCTGGACGTTAACATGCTCGGCTTGAAATAATTTTTTCGCCCGCTCTATGGCGATGGTTTCCGCTTCATCAATATATTGGTTGCCGCCATAATAGCGGTGGCCGGCATAGCCTTCCGAGTATTTATTGGTCAGCACCGTGGCCATAGCTTCCAATACGGCTTTAGAAACATAATTTTCCGAAGCGATTAATTCCATTTCCTCAACCTGCCTGTTCATTTCCCGCTTAACCACGGCCATAATTTCTCCGTCTTGCTCGCTTAGATTTTTATAATTTAGCATATGTTTGTATTAAACCCCCTTTAACAAAGGGGGTGAGGGGGATTTAGTATTAATTTAATAGTAGTTTCTTCCACCCATTTTGTCAAAAAAAATAAGGGGCAGGTTTTTAGGCCATGCCCCATAGGCTTGTGGTCACGAGCACCAACAGTTCTACTTCTTATCCTTGGTTGACTCAACTCCTTCTCTGTATCCTTTTGCATAGTCTTGTGTCCCCGGGACTATCCCTGATATAAACTCACTTTCTGCTGCTTTGTCTACATCTCCGCTTTTCTGACCATCTTTAAAGCCTTGCTCTTTCGAACTATCAAACCAAGCCATTGTCCTCACCTCCTTTCATTAAAATAAGCGATATTATTTGATATTATTATAAAAATTTTAGCCTGTCAAATTAAAAATTTATTTTATAAACCCAAAATATTTTAACGCCGGAATTATATTCGGCCCTAAATCGGCCGGCAGATTATTTATATCAAACCACCGCCATTCTCTAATATCCTCCCCGGGCTTAATTTCGCCGATTCGCTCGGCTAAAAAATGGACTAAAATAATATCAATTTTCCCCTCGTCCGTTTCTTTTCTGGTAAAGCTAAAAAACGGCTCTTCGTCTAAAATTTTTATTTCTATGCCCATTTCTTCTTTAGCTTCGCGTCCGGCATTATCAATCAAATTTGTCTCATAATCTTCAACTCGTCCGCCGCAAAATTTCCAAAAAGCCGTATCGCCATGCTTATTTAATAAAACCTTATTATTTTCCACGATTACCGGCCCGGAAGCGATTATAATTTTTGGCATATTTTTTATTTAATAATTATTATAAATTATACCAAATTCTTCACCATATAACTACTCTGCAATTTATAGCCTAATTTACGGTAATACCCCCTTACGCCCACGCCGGCGATCACGGCGATTTTTTTATAGCTCTCTCTCCGCGCGATTTTTTCCGCTTCTTGCATTAAAAGCTTGCCTAAGCCCGCGTGCTGGACTTTTTTCTTCCGCCCCATAGATACTAACTCGCCATAAACATGCAATTCGCGGATTAAGGCTGCATTTTTTATTGGGTTATGAGTTGCGGGTTGCGGGTTGCGGGTTGCCAGCCTTAACCGGCAAAACCCATAAAGCGTTTCATCTTTTTTATCAGTTGCCTGGATAAAATATTCTATACCGTTAGAAGCCTGATATATTATTTTTGAAAATTGAAAATTGAAAATTGAAAATTTTTCTTCCCTGGCTTCTCTACATCTAATGCACCGGCATTTTACGCCCCGGTCTTTCATCACCTGTCTTAAATTGGTTATTAAATTCCCGGCCATAATTGATTCGCCCGGAATATCGCGGATCAATCTGATAATGCGCACGTACGGCGGCACGGCTTTTTTGCATTGCACGATTAAATTCTGTAAAACCTTATCGGAATAAGGCTTATATTTTCCCGCGCGCCACCATTTATATAATAGACTGCCGCGCGTTACGATAGTCGGGTAAAATTTTAACTGGTCGGGCTGAAATCGCTGATCGCTGAACAAGAGCTTAAACATAGCTAAATCTTTTTTGGCCGTGGCGCCGGGTAATCCGGGCATAATATGATAAGTCACCTTAAAACCGTAATTTTTTAAAAATTCGGTGGCTTGGGCGATTTCCGCTACGCCATGACCGCGCTTGTTTAATTTTAAAATTTTATCGTCAACCGCCTGTACGCCGAGTTCCACGCGCGTCGCGCCTAATTCGCGCATTTCCAAAAGTTCTTTATCGTTAATATAATCCGGCCGGGTTTCTAACGTTATGCCGATAATTTTATATCTAGCGCTTTCGTTCTTTTTCTGCTCGCTGAATAATAATTTTTTTATAATTTTAATTTTGAATTTTGAATTGAACTTTTGACTTTTTACCTTTAACTTTCTACTTCCCCCAAATTCATTCGCCGCCTTAAAGCACCGCGTTATATACCAATATTTATAATTCTCCGGCAAAACCGACCAAGTTCCGCCGATGACAATCAATTCAATTTTCGTGGGCTCATGGCCGTTGGCTTCTAAGGCGCGCAGACGCAACTCTACCTGTTTATATGGATCGTAATTACAGCGAATGGCGCGCATGACCGCCGGCTCGTTGGACAGATAGCTTTGCGGCACGTTTAATTCACTAGGGCAATAAGCGCATTCGCCCGGGCAAGGATAAGGCTTGGTTAAAACGGCCACGGGCGCTATGCCGGACATAGTGCGCACCGACCGTTTTCGTAAAATTTTTTCTAAAGCCGCCGAACCCCGCGCCGCGCCGGTTAGCAGGCGATTTTTATATTCATTTAAAATTTCCGAATTTGCTAAAATAACCTGGCCGTACTTTTTGGCCAGCTTTCTTTTAACCGCCATTAGCTCGGCGCGCGAGCTTATTTTTTTACTTAATAATTCGCTAATAGCCTTAATTTTCTTTTGTTTATCCTTGATTGTCATTTCTTTGCATGTTATTATTAAAACATCTAAATTTAAACATAAATCTATGAAAAAAACAACTCTTCTCGCCGGTTTAGTTCTTCTGTTCCTGCCCTTCACGGTTTCAGCTTACAGTATTAAAACCGATGACTCGGTTTATGTTCCAAAAAGCGAAACCATTGAAGGCAATCTCTACGCGGCCGGAGCCAACGTAACCATTGAAGGCAAAGTCACGGGCGACGTCTTCTGCGCCGGGCAAGCCATTAATATTTCCGGCGAAGTCGCCGGCGATGTTATCTGCGCCGGGCAATCAATCAGCGTTAGCGGCAATGTCGGCGGCAGCTTGCGCGCGGTCGGCAATTCCATTAATTTAAGCGGTAAAGTCAGCCGCAACGTTATGGCTTTCGGCGCTTCCATTTTATCATCCGCCAGTTCATCGGTTGGCTGGGATATGATGACTTTTGGCGCTTTCGGGCAAATCGCGGGCAATGTCGGCCGCGACCTTTATGGCGGCCTGGGCCAAGCTTCCCTTTCCGGACAAATTGGCAAAAATGTTAATTTAAATTTCGGCCAACAAAATAAAAAATCCGATAAACCGGCTTTAATTTTGACCGGCACGGCTGTAATCGGCGGCGACGTTAAATATACCTCTAACCAAGAAGCGACCATAGAAAACGGCGCGGTTGTTAAAGGCGAAGTCATCCATAACTTTCCCAAAATAACCGCTAAAAAATCCGGCGCGAACGGCATAGGCTGGTGGTGGGGAAAAATAATTTCCTTATTTTCCGCGTTAGTTTTAGGCTTGGTTTTAATCAGCTTCTGGCGCGAGCAGATTATTAAAATTACCGATTTAATGTTAAAAAAGGTCGGTCCGAGTTTAGGCTGGGGCGTTTTAGCTTTATTATTAACGCCTATCGCGGCGATTATTTTATTAATTACCATTATCGGCATTCCTCTGTCTTTGATTTTAATGGCGCTCTGGTTAATCGCCATGTACGTCAGTAAAATTTTAGCCGGCATTTTAATCGGCCGCAGTTTTTTAAGCAACTATTGGCTCAAGCAAAAAGACTCTTTGATTTTAGCCATGATTATCGGCATCATCATAGCCTATTTGATTTTCGCCTTGCCGATTATCGGCTCCTTCGTAGCGCTTTTAGCCGTACTTTGGGGCCTGGGCGGAATTTTATTGGCGCTAAAAAATAAATAATTTAATTTTTATGCGAGTAACCGCCAATATCTTTAAGGCTTACGATATCCGAGGGATTTATCCAAACCAATTAAACGAAGAAACGGCAGAGGCCATCGGCTTTTGCTTCGCTAAAATTATTAAAGCCAAAAAAATTATTGTTGGCAGAGATATGCGGCTTTCTTCAAAGCTAATGCTTAACGCTTTGGCCAAAGGCATAAATCAAGCCGGCGCCGAAGTAATTGATATTGGCCTGGTTTCAACCGACGCGACTTACTTTGCTTCAGGAAAATTTAGCTTAGCCGCCGTTATGATAACGGCTTCCCATAACCCCAAAGAGTGGAACGGCTTTAAACTGACTAAAGCCGACGCTGTTCCTTTTGGCGAAGATGATATAAAAAAACTTAGGCAAGCGGTTATAAAACATAAAATAAATAAAAAAAACGTTAAACGGAAAATGAAGAAAATTGATATTTTCCCTGGCTATATTAAAACCGTCTTGAATTTTATTGATAAAAATAAAATCAGCCGACTGAAAATAGCCGCTGACGCCGGCAACGGCATGGGCGGAAAAATCTTAGCGAAAATTTATGCGAAACTTCCCTGCGAAATCGTGCCTTTATATTTTAAGCCGGACGGCTCTTTTCCTAACCATCAACCCAGCCCGATTGAGAGCAAAAATTTAGTGGACTTGCAAAAAAAGGTTAAGCAAGTAAAAGCTGATTTCGGCATGGCTTTTGACGGCGACGCCGATAGGGTATTTTTTGTTGATGAAAACAGCGATTTAGTCAGCGGCGCCTCTATCGTCGCCGTTTTAGCGAAATATTTTTTGGACCGGCATCAAGGAGAAAAAATAATTTATGATTTGCGCTGCAGCCATTTTATTCCGGAATTAATCAAGGCTAACGGCGGCCAGCCGGTAATTTCCAGAGTCGGCCATAGTTTTATAAAAAAATTAATGAAGCAAACCGGCGCTATTTTTGGCGGCGAAATTTCCGGCCATTACTATTTTCGCGATAACTACCGGGCCGATAGCGCCATGATAGCGGCGGTAATTATCACGCAAATACTTTCGGAAAGTAAAAAAACTTTTTCAGAAATGATAAAAAATTATGTTAAATATTTTCAAATAGAAGAAACCAACAGCGAAGTTAAAAATAAAGACGCTAAACTAAAACAGATAAAAACAAAATATAAAGATGGAAAAATTTTCTGCCTGGACGGCGTAACTGTTGAATATCCGAATTGGTGGTTTAACGTCAGGCCGTCAAACACCGAGCCGGTCTTACGGCTTAATTTAGAAGCAAAAACTAAAAAATTACTAGCCAATAAAAAAAACGAGCTCTTAAAATTAATCAGAGGCTAAAAATATTAAAATCACCCCGGGGTTTGGGGTGACGAATAAGCGCCAAGGCGTGAGCATTAAAAGATAAATCAACGTGATAGCGCATTGAGGCACCCCAAAACTTCCCTGCCTACCGGCAGGCAGGTTTGGTTACTTTCTTAGTTATAAGAAAGTAACCTTAGCGGAGCGACACAAATGTAAATCATAAATAAAGTTTGCCATAACAAAAAGTTGAGATATATAATCTCAACTTTTTTATTTATCTTCTACTTTTTAAATAACCCCAAAATTTCTTTTATATCAGCCAAATCTTCTTCGGTTAAATTTAATTTTATTCTGTCCTGGTGAAGCTTATAGATTTCCCGCTCCGCCACGGTTGACGATATGCCGTAGCCGTTATGGATATTGGATAGATGCTTTTTAATAATAGCCAAAACTATTTTCCGGTTAGATTCGTCCAAATTGCTATAGCGATAATTTTCCCTGACTAGCGTATTTAATTTTTGCGCAAACCGGTCAAAAGTTTGCGTTTTGGCCGAAGCTAAAAGTTCTTGGATGTCCATTATATTAATTTATGCCTAATTTATTTTTAACTTTTTTCAAAGTCTCTTCGGCTATGAACCTAACCTTATCCGCACCGTTTTCTAAAATCTGCTTAACTTCCTCGTCGGAAAAACTATTATATTTAATTTGAAATTCAGTTAGAAAATTTCTAACCGTTTCGGCTAAATCTTTTTTAAATTCGCCGTAAAGCTTATTTTTATAATTTTTTTCCAATTCTTTAACGCTTACGCCGGTTAATAGCGAATAAATCGTCATTAGATTAGCAATGGCCGGCTTTTTCTTTACGTCATATTTAATCTCCGAACCCGAATCCGTAACCGCGCGCATAATTTTTTTCGCCGCTATCTCCGGCGCGTCGGTTAAAGCGATGTAATTAGCCGCCGAACCGGCGCTTTTGCTCATTTTTTTCAGCGGGTCGTCTAACCCCATAATGCGCGCGCCTTGTTTTCTGACCGCTACTTCGGGAATTTTAAAAACTTGCCCGTATTCGCGGTTAAATCTTTGCGCTAAAGTCCTGCAAAGTTCCACGTGCTGAACCTGATCATCGCCAACCGGCACGGCATCGGTATTATAAAGTAAAATATCCGCGGCCATTAAAACCGGATAGTCGTAAAGCCCAATGCTAACCGATTCTTTGGCCGCGCCTTTTTCCTTAAACTGCGTCATTTTATTTAAATCCGCCATGCGCGCGGCCGCGCAATTTAATATCCAAGCCAATTCCGTATGCGCCGTAATATCCGATTGCTGAAAAATTACCGCCTTCTCCGGATTAATGCCGGACGCCAAGTACATTTTTACCACATCTATAATCCTGTTTTTTAATTCTTTAGGCTCCTGCTTAACCGTTATGGCGTGATAATCCACCACGCAAAAAATGCAGTTATATTGATTCTGCATTTCCACCCATTGCGTTAAGGCGCCAAGATAATTACCCAAATGCAAAACGCCCGAAGGCTGAACTCCGGAAAACACGGTTGGTTTCATATTATTTTTAGCTAATTCCATAGTTTTATTGTATATTCAATCAAAACAATTGTAAAGGCAATAAAAATTATAAATGTCTATATATATATTAAAATCACCAGGGGGGTTGGGGTGACGAATAAGCGCCAAGGCGTGAGCATCAAAAGATAAATCAACGTGATAGCGCATTGAGGCACCCCAAAACTTCCCTGCCTACCGGCAGGCAGGTTTGGTTACTTTCTTAGTTATAAGAAAGTAACCTTAGCGGAGCGACACGAACGAAAGGTTTAGAAAAAAGTACACAATTATATATAAATTATTTTTCTAAAAAACCAGAGATTGCTTCGCTATCGCTCGCAATGACAAAACAAAAAGACGTCGGACGTCCGATTGGACGTCCGACGTCTTTAGTTATTCTATTACATCTTCCCTTCCAAATAACTTTCATACGACGCCATGTCAAAATGCCCATGGCCGCTTAAGTTAAACAGTATCGTTTTGCTCTCTCCAGACAAGCGGCATTTTTCCGCTTCTTGAAATACGGCCTTAATCGCATGCGCGGATTCGGGCGCCGGAACAATTCCCTGGCTACGCGCGAATTTTACGGCCGCGGCAAAAATTTCTTTTTGCTCATAAGCCACGGCTTCAATCAAGCCTTCATCTTTTAGCAGGCTGACGATCGGCGCCGCGCCATGATATCTTAGACCGCCGGCATGAATCGGCGACGGCACAAATTCGTAACCCATGGTATACATTTTTATGAGCGGCGTTAAGCCGACCGTATCGCCGAAATCATATTTATATTCGCCCTTGGTTAATGATGGGCATGAAGTCGGCTCGGCCGCGATGACGCGTAAATTTTTCTTTTGGCCTTTTAACTTATCTTTCAAGAATGGAAAAGCAATGCCGGCTAAATTACTGCCGCCGCCATGGCAACCGATAATTATGTCCGGATAGTCTCCGGCGATTTCCATTTGCTTCATAGCTTCCTGCCCGATTATTGTTTGGTGGTGCAAAACATGGTTTAAAACCGAGCCTAAAGCATATTTAGTATCATCATGCTTAGCCGCGTCTTCAACCGCTTCGGCAATGGCCATGCCTAAACTGCCGTGAGTATTCGGGTCTTTCTTTAATATCTTTTTTCCGGCCTCGGTTAAATTAGACGGGCTGGAAATACACTCGGCGCCGTAAATTTTCATCATTGTTTTGCGGTAAGGCTTTTGCTCGTAGCTTATTTTAACCATATAAACGGTTAAAGCCAAACCGAAATAATTACAGGCAAAGCCCAAAGCCGAGCCCCACTGGCCCGCGCCGGTTTCAGTAGTTAATCTTTTAACGCCGGCTTGCTTATTATAATAGGCTTGCGCTAAAGCCGTATTTAACTTATGGCTGCCCACCGGGCTGGCGCCTTCATATTTATAATAAATCTTGGCCGGAGTTTTTAACTCTTTTTCAAGCCGACTCGCTCGGATGAGCGGGCTGGGGCGATATAGCTGATAGGCTTTTCTAATTTCCTCGGGTATGGCGATCAATCTTTCGCCGGACATTTCCTGCTTGATTAATTCCATGGGAAATAACGGCGCCAAATCTTCCGGCGTTATGGGTTTTTTCGTTCCCGGATGAAGCGGCGGATCTAACGGCCTAGGCAGATCCGGAACAATATTATAGTAATGAGTCGGCGCATCTTTCTGATCTAAGAATATTATTGGCATATATTTATGTTAAAAAATAATAATTAATTTTTTGTCATTCCCGCGCAAGCCTGCCTGTCCGGTAGGCAGGCGGGAATCCATTACCTTTTTAAACTTCGCCAAAATTCACTGCACCTATTTTTGTAAAAATATTTTTTCATATAATATAATTAAATTTAATAATTTTAGAATTGGCGAGGAACGAAACATAATTTCGCTCCCCGCCTTTGCTTCACTGCCAGCCGGCTCGGCCCGCTGAAAAAATAACTTGATCATTGCCGCTCTTGCTTGCCTGCATAAGTTCTTTTTTACATTCCGGGCATTCCAGCTTGCTTTCATTGCCCCAGCCAACCGCCATTTCCTTAATTACCATTTTAGAACCATGTTTTAAGCACTTCTCCATTTTTTAATTCCTCCCCAGTTAGAATGAACAATAAATAAAAAAGCTTTCCGTCCCTTAAACATAGCCAAACTATGTTTAAGGGACGGAAAGCCTTGACTTTACGTGTTGCCACCCTAATTTTGGTTTTGAAATAACAGGCGAATTTAACAAAAAAATCCGCCAGTAAAACGGATTTCAAAACCACTTTTACTGACTCGTGCCCCGCCTCTGGCGGAAGACATCAGTTATCCTTTGATTACGGAGGAAGCCGGGCCAACACTAACGCATTGGCCACCCATTATGCTTAAGCCCAACCCCCGCGAATTAACGCGAGGACTCAAGCGGATTTTATAATTATTTAGGTTCTATTAGCACTTTATCACAAATAAAAAATTTGTCAATTTTATTAATTCATTTAATCCATCATTTTAAAATAACCAGGGGGCTTGGGGGTCGGAGTTGGCGCCAAGGCTAGTTAGTCGGAGAATAATCAGTGCGATAGCCAATCGAAGACCCCCAAAACTTTTTGCTTACTTTTTAGTTATAAAAAGTAAGGCCCGCGGCAGCGAAAAACTGTAGTAACTGACAAATAAAAATTAAAAAATAACAAATCTAATATTTAGAAATAACTATTATATTTATTTTAACTCCTGATTGGCCTCTGCTTTCAATTTTCGCCACGGCGTGAGTTTTTTCCTTTTAGCCTGAAAATATCCGGCGGCGGCGATCATGGCCGCGTTGTCCGTGCAATACTTAAAATCAGGAATTATTAATTTCGCGCCGGTTGATTTTTCTTTAACCACGTTTCCCATTCGGCTGCGTAATTCTTTATTCGCCGCCACGCCGCCGGACAGCATTATATTTTTACAATTATATTTTAAAGCGGCCTTAAGAGTTTTATGGACTAACACCTCGGCTACGGCCTGCTCAAATTCATAAGCATATTCGGAAATTTTCTTCTTCCAATTCTTATCTCTTTGCGTCGCGTATAATAAAGCCGTTTTCAGCCCCGAGAACGAAAAATCAAAGTTATTGGAATTCATCATCGGCCGCGGCAATTTATTAATTCGTAATTCGTAATTCGTAATTCGTAATTTCGCGGCTTCAGCCGCGATCGCCGGCCCACCGGGATATCCTAGTCCAAGCAACATTGCCGCTTTATCAAAAGCTTCTCCGGCCGCGTCATCCCGTGTCTGGCCCAAAACTTTATATTTCCCATGTCCGCTCATCAATATCAGCATAGTATGCCCGCCGGAAACAGTTAAAATAAGCGCGGGAAATTTTGGCTTGTTATCTATAAAATTAGCGTAGACATGCCCTTCAATATGGTTAACCGCCACAACAGGAATACGCCAAACATAGGCTAAAGTCTTAGCCGTTTCCACGCCGACCAATAATGAAGTAATAAGCCCGGGCCCAACCGTTACCGCAATTGTGTCAATAAATCCCCCTCTCCTTGGCAAGGAGAGGGCTGGGGTGAGGTCAGCCTTTTCCAGTGCCTGATTAATTACCGGCAATATATTTACAACATGCTCTCTGGCCGCCACTTCCGGCACCACGCCGCCGTATTTTTTATGTATTTCTATCTGCGAGGAGACAATATTTGATAATACTTTAACTTTATCTCCGCGGCCTTCAATTATCGCGGCCGCGGTTTCATCGCAGGAAGTTTCAATGCCCAATATAATCATAAATTTCGCCAGAGCTAATCGCAAATAGCCGTGCCATAAGTATTCCGGCAATAAGACGTGATAGCTACGCCGTCATTACAAGCTGATATATCATAACAACTTACCCAGCCTCCGTAATCCAATCCATTGCAACGGCATTTAATATTTGAATCCGGGTCGCCAATAATATATATCCATTCAGGCCTTATAACTTGTATCAACGCGTACCAATCATAATAAATAGTACAAACGCGATGATCTTCATGGCCAACACTCATTGTTACATAATTCGCCGCTTGCGGACATTCACCATTATAGCTATGCCAAGTATACCCATAAGTTGCTAACCCTGCTAAAGCTTTGTCGCCAGCATAAGAATAAGTGAAAGAACCCAATAAAGCCTCAACATATGTCCATGTTCCATTATAAAAAGGATACCACTGTCCTCCGGAGACGCTTTCCGTAGCAACCAATTTTTGAGCAAAAGTCGTGTCATCTCTTGAAAAAGTTAGGCTCAACTGTTCATTGCCGCCCGTACTAAATACTTTTAAATATTTAAATGGCTTATTTCTAATCGTGCTCTCCAGATCTCCTGAATTATAAGTCTGGCTGTTAAAATTAAAATCCACGTTTGAGCCTAATGTTCCTTTCCAAAACAAACTGTCTTTATTATACGGGCCGATATCGCCATGGGCCAATAGCGTCCAGCAATTATTTTGATAGCAGATATCTTTAACATCGCTGCAGGTTCCGCAACTGCCGCCGCAGCCATCATCGCCGCAGGTTCTGCTCGCGCAGTCCGGATGGCACACCCCTGAACAATTATTATCACAACCGTCAGTATCTATTTGATTGCCATCATCGCACTCCTCCCCTCCATTAGCCACCCCGTCCCCGCACCAGCTATTAGCCAAAACATGAACGGTGAAATTTTTGCTGGCCATAACCTGACAGCCATTATTGGTAGTGGCTCTGACTATGACGTTTTTATCCCCCGGGTCATTGATATTATCCGTGGGCGTGCCCTGGATAGCGCCGGTAGCTGGATTAATAGTCAGCCAGGCCGGATTATTAAACAGGCTGTAAGTTACGGGCGTAGGCGTGGTCACGTTGGCCTGGGCGTTAAACTGCACCGGGCCGTAGTACAAAGGCAGAGTAGCCCCGGTTGGATAAACATAAATTGTGTCATTAGCAATAGGCAGATTAACCGTGAAATTTTCATTAACCACGGTCAAAGTAAAAGTTCTGGTGGTTTCGGCTGAATAGGGAGAGATTGTTTGATCGTAAAATTCATCTCTAGCCGCGGCGGTAAAGTCATAATCCCCGGCCGGTACGTTAGGCGTGCCGGTGATCTTGCCGC
>JBAZRI010000009.1 GCA_041662965.1 Patescibacteria group bacterium
GTTATTTTTTTTCTGATATTTTCCAAAATAACCGGCGAAGAACTTTCTACCCCATACCTAATAACGCGGCAGCCGGCCCTAGCCATTTTTCTAAGCATCTCTTCGGTTACCGTATCAACCCGGCCAAGGCAATCAAACGGCAAATTAATTTTGCGGCTGATAATCTCGTCGCAAATCTCTCCGACTCTGGACGGATTAATGGTAAAAGTATCGTCGTCAAAGTAATATTCTTTTATCTTATATTCATTTTTCAAAAATTCTATTTCATCAACCACCTTAATCGGATCGCGTTCGCGAAAAAATCTACCGTACATCATCTGCGGCCAAACGCAGAAAGTGCATTGGAAGGGGCAGCCGCGGCTGGTAACTAGCCTAAGCGTCGGCCGGCCGATGAACAATGGCTCAAAATATTTATCAACCGGTAAAAAATGCCTGGCCGGATAAGGCAAATCGTCTAAATTTTTTATATAATCAGCGTTTTCATTTCTAATAATCTTGCCGCCGGATATAAAAGTAATGCCTTTTATCTCTTGGAAATCACGATTATTTTCAATGGCTAAAGCAACATCGCGGATAGTATAATCATATTCACCCCTAAGTATTAAATCAACATAAGCGTGGTCGGTTAAAATTTCAATGTCAAAAATAGTCGGATGAGAGCCGACCAAAGCAATTTTTGCCTTACTATTTTTTTGTTTTAAAGCGCGAGCGACGGTTAAGTCCAAATTTATTGACGGCGTTGAAGTTTGTAATACTATTAATCCGACGTCAACCGTTGCTTTTTCTTCTAACTCTTCCAGGCTGATATAATCAGGCCGGCAGTCAATTAATTCCACGGCCAAATTATTTTTTTCTAACACGGCCGCCGCGTAAGCTAAAAACAAAGGCTCCTGGCAGGCGCCGCCGGTTGACTTAGACGGCCAGCGGCCGCTTCTCTCAAAGCCTCTTTCAGCCGGCGGATTAATTATCAATGTTTTCATATCGCTTAACTTTTATGGCCTTTAAAATACTAACTAAGCCATTAAACATATTTTTAATTTGGGTAAATGAACGAATCTTTAAAAAATGCTTTAAAATAAAACCCGGCCGAAAATAAAATTGCCAATAAGCTTTCCGATACATAGTTTCCACCTCTTTAGCCGACGCGGCTACCTCCGGATGGGTAAACATCATTTTGCCGGTGGAATGATGATAATCATCCCAGTTAGTAAAAAAAATCTCTCCTTTTTGCTTAACGGTTTCCCATAATCTAGTGCCGGGATAAGGCGTAGCGATAGTGAAGGACGCCAAATCCAGATCCAATTCTTTTGATAAATCTATCGTCCTTTGCATGCTGGCTTTATCGTCGCCTAAAAGCCCGAAAATAAAAAAACCCATCGTGGTAATTCCCGCCTGCTTAGTCAGTTTAACCGCTTCTTTAATTTGCGCG
Source organism: Patescibacteria group bacterium (assembly GCA_041662965.1). Taxonomy (NCBI): domain Bacteria; species Patescibacteria group bacterium. The sequence continues at coordinate 1,430 of JBAZRI010000009.1, forward strand.
ATGGTTACGCATTTAGGAATTTTATCTAAAACCGCTTGATCGCCGGACTCAATGCCGAAGGCGATATAATGGCAGCCGGCCTTTTTTAACTTATCTATAAACCGAGGCGTTATTTTATCAACCCTTAAGCCGTTGGAACAGCGAATGAACAAATCTAATTTTTTGGCTATGATTTCATCTAATATTTTTTCCGCCCGATCCAAGTCAAAATTAAACAGGTCGTCATAAATATCAATTTCTTTAATATTGTAATTATTTTTTAAAAATAAAATTTCATCAATAACATTTTTAACGCTGCGCTGGCGGACGGCATGGCCGAAAGTTTTTTTAAAACAGTAATAGCAATTATAGGGGCAGCCTCGGCTGGTGAAAATTCCGGTCCAAGGAAAATATTGGGTATTAGCGGATTTATAGGGTAAATTTACTCCGTTGCCGAGAAGTAGATGCCTAGCCGGAAAAGGCAAGGCGTTAACATCTAGAGGCGGCCTGGTTGAGGTTATTTTAATGTCTTCATTTTCCAAATAAGCGATGCCTTGTATATCGCTTAATTTTTTGCCTTGGGCTATTTCTAGCATGGTATATTCTCCCTCACCCAACACAACAATTTTAAATCCTTGCTTAAGCAGCTCTTCGGGCATGGCCGTAGATTGATTACCCCCGGCCACAGTTATAATATTTTGCGACAGCTGCCTAATAATATCAAGGCAATATTGATGCGCCGGCGTTAGAATACTCACGCCGACAATCGCTGGCCTAGCCTTCTTCGCGTAATCAGCCACCTGTTCAACAGACCAATTTAAAGCGTTAGCGTCCAATATTTCCACTTTAATTTTATTCTGCTCTAAAACCGCCGCGATATAAGCCAGGCCTATCGGAGGATTTACTCCCCAAGCGCCGGTTTTTCTTTGGGTGTTATAGTTCGGCTGGATTAATAAAACTTTATTTTCCATTATTTTAAATTATGGCGTTACCGAGACTTCACATCCATATCAATAAAACACGGGCGAAAACCCGTAAAAAATAGCTGAAACTTCCAATAAATATAGTCAAATCATATCATTTTCTTAAGCGTCATGTCAAACCAATTTTTATATGAATACATTGGCTTTTCGCTTTGATTATGATATTATTAAGTTAAACTTAATGCAAAAATTAAGTAATTTGATTTATGCCAAAATTTAAAAATCAGGCTGTCATAATTTTATTTTTTACCGCCGCGCTTTTCGCTTTTTTGTTAAATTTAAAATTTTTAGGCGAACCGCCTTTACCGGGCGGAGACGATTATTATTATAATTATGCCGCGCAAAATTTATTGGAAAAAGGCAGCTTATTCTCCGATCAAAACGAATCGGTTGTTATGGCCGATTCTATGTACCCGATGTTTTTAGCCGGCATTTATAAAATTTTCGGCAGGGAAAATTATGACGCGGTCAGAATTGCTCAAATTTTATTATTCGCCCTTACGGCTCTTTTGGTTTACGGCATCGCCAAACTTATTTTTAAAGACGAAAAATTAGCGCTTATAGCCGGCTGGCTGTCCGCCATATTTTACCCCTTGGCCGGATTTACCATTCGCGTAATAAGAGAGCCTTTGATGGCCTTTTTAATAGTCCTCTCAATCTGGCTGCTGCTAAAAGCCCAGCAGACGTTAAAATTCAAGTGGTTCGCCCTGTCGGGATTAAGCGTCGGAGCTATGGCTTTAACCAACTCCATCGCCCAGCCGTTTGTTTTATTCGTTATCTTCGGCTTTATTTTAATCTTCGGCCGCGAGTTTTTCACTAAACGCCAGCTATTAAGGGTCGGCTTATTTCTATTATGTTTTCTAATTTTAGTACTTGGCTTTCTTTATCGCTTTCATTGGGAAAAGGGCGCCGATCCCCTGGCTTCAAAATCCGGCGTTTTAGGCCGTAAGGCGGAAATGATTCAGACGATGCGAGGAGAAACTTACTTTAGAAATTTAGGCGGCTTGCTTTTTGGCTATTATTTTTTTGAAAAAGAGGGTTTTAATGTGCAAACCTTCTTAAACCACCGCGGCACTTCGGCTAAAATATCGCTCTTGGCGACCGAGGGATACAGCCCACAAGAGCGGAGTAAAATATTATTTCAGGATAGCCTTTCCATTATAACGGGCAATATTCAGCGCTATTTCGCCGTAACTTTACTTGACTTCCTGCAATTTAACAACCTAATGCTGCCTAATCCCGCTTCTTTTGACCCGGCGCCGGGGCAAAATTTATTTATTGAAGGTTCTCACCCGGAAATTCCCATACCGCTTAAAGTAATAATATTGCTTAGCTTAAGAATTGTTTATTGGCTGTTTTTCGGCTTGGTAATCTACGGCCTTATTAAAGCCCTAAAAGATTGGCGTCGTTTTATTTGGCTGATTCTAATAGTTGTTTACTATAATTTAATCTACAGCGCCATATTCGGCATACCCCGCTATTCGGTGTCTATTTACCCGTTTTATATTATCTTTTTTGCCTTAGGCCTATCTACGGTTTACGAAAAATTTAAGTTAAATAAAACCGCTTTAACTCAATAAACATGCCGACAATTTTTACCATCCCCAAGCCGTTCATCGATCCAAAAATTAATATCATCCAAACAAACGCTATTACCAGCTGGACTAAATTGGGCGGCGATTTTAAAATAATTTTAATCGGTGATGAAGACGGCGTGGCTGAAATCGCTCAAAAACTCAATTTGCAGCAAATTAAAGAAGTTAAAAAAAATCAATTCGGCACGCCGCTCTTAAGCTCGGCTTTTTCTCTGACCCGCGCCGCCAGCCAAACCGGCACTTTAATTTATGCCAATTCAGACATTATTTTTCCGAAGAATCTTCCCGAAATATTTAAATACCTGCCGCAGAACAATTTTTTAGCCGCCGGGCGAAGATGGGATTTAGCCATTAGCGAATTTATTGATTTTTCCAATCCAAAATGGGAAGCGGAATTAAAAATTAAAATAAAAAAAGACGGGCGCTTGCATTCGCCCGCCGGCATGGATTATTATATTTTCCCTCGCGATCTCTTGGCTAATTTGCCGGATTTCGCCGTCGGCCGAGTCGGCTGGGATAATTGGGTCATACATGAAGCTAAAAGAAAAAAAATCTCCTTAATTGATATTACGGCTTTTAGCCAAGTAATCCATCAAAACCACGATTACCCGGCTTTTAACAAAGGCGCGGCCAGAAAAACCAATCCCGAAGCGAAAAAAAATTCCAGTTTTTCCCAAAGCATTTCAGCCATCTACAATATTGAAGACGCGAATTATATACTAACCGATAAAGGACTAAAAAGAAATCACGGTAGATGGCTCTCGTTTTTTAAGAGATATATAAAATATAAGCTAAATTAAAAAACCAGCAGGAAAATTATTTTTATCGCGCATATGAAATTGTAGCGATTTTTTACAAAAATTATTACCGCTTAAATACCAACAAAATAATTTTTGTAAAAAATGCCCAAATTTCATCTAAGCGGAAAGATAATTTTCCTGCCGGTCATATTCATTTAATTTGAGATAAATTCCAAAATATTTTTCGCTCGCTTATCCCAGCCATACTGCTCCGCGTCAGAAACGGCTTGCCCGGACAGCTTAACCGATAAAACAGGGTCGTTTAGAGCCTGTTTTATTTTTTCCGCCAAATCTTCCGAATCGCCGGGCCGGCAAAAAAGGCAATTTTTATCATTTAAAATTTCTTTAATGCTTGGCAAATCTGAAGCGATTATCGGCCGGCCGGCGGCTAAATATTCAAACATTTTTAAAGGAGCCATAAAAAATTCATAATAAGCGGTTTTCGGAAAAGGCATTAAAAGCAAGTCGGACGCCCTTTGAAACAAGGCTAATTCTTTCTGGGTTTGCCGCTCGAAAAAATAAGTTTGCTCTATAATATTAAATTCAGAAGCAATATTTTTATAATATTCAATATCTTTATCATTGCCGCCGACGGCCAAAAAAACAATATTTTTATCGTTTAAAATTTTCAAAGCTTTCAGTATATCAATAATCCCCTTTTCAAAACCCGAGGTTCTAAAACTTCCGGTATAAAGCAATATTTTTTTATCCTTGGCGCCGGCTAAATTTTCTAAATTCAGCTGCTTAATCGCCTCGTCCTTAGCCGTTTTAACGGCGAAAATATCCATATCAATGCCGTTGGGCGCGACTAAAATTTTTTCTTGATTAAAGCTTTTTTTTATAAATTCATTTTTAATAAAACTATTCGTGGCAACAATATAATTCACCCGTTTAAGCAGAAAGAAAACTAATTTTTCCTGTTTAATCGGCCAATTATGGCTTTCGTAGCAGGTTTTAAACCCTCTTAAGCCGAAAACCCAGGCCGCGCCCCTATCTCTCGTATAGACCAGCGAATCTTTATCAATTTTAATAAAAAACATTTTAACGGTAAAAAACAGCCATTGCAAATACATGGAAAAACGGCCTAAAAATTTCTCATAAAGTAAAAAATCAGGCAGATTTATCAAGCTGAATTTAAAATTTCTTTCTAAGCCGTAAAAATCAAACAAATCTTGCTTGATTGAATTTTCTTTGGTTGGCGCCAATAATTCAACCTCGGCGCCGGCAACGGCAAATTGTTCGCACATTTTTGTTATTTGATAGCCGTGCGCTCGCTCGGTCGGTATCCTTGAATTGGCAATGTAAATTATTTTCATTTTTTTAAAATGTCTATGATTTTTTTTATTAATTTACCCAAGCCATAATCCGCCTTAACCCTATTTAATAATTCCAGGCGAATTTTTTCTTGGCCATTTAAATTTTTATACGCTGATATCTTTTCCGCCAGCTCGCCCGCTTCGGCTTTTTCCAAAATAAAATATTTTTCATAATCCTTAAAAATACCGCTAAAAATTTTATTAAGCGCGATAGCCGGAACGCCTAAAGCTAATGATTCTAAAACCGCCTTGTCCAAGCCGCCGGTCGGGCATAAGTTTACGGATAAATCAGCGCTGCTTAAATAACCGGGAATTTTATTATGCGGCACGCTGCCGGTAAAAATTATATTTTTACTTAAGCCATATTTTTCAACTAAACTCTTTAATCCATTTAAATATATTTTATCAGCGCTCGTCGCCGGCGCGCCGATTAATTCCGCCGCGAGGCCATTTATATTTTTATTATTTATTAAAATATTAAAGGCCTCAATCAATAATTTTTGATTTTTAATTTCGCTTATCCTGCCCAAATAAATAATTTTAAAATTTCCTCCGGCTTGGCGGCCGGCCGGGGGAAAAAATTTTTTCATATCAACGCCATGCCCGACATATCTTACTTTTTCGCTTTTTAATTTAAAGCTTTCGCCAGAGGCGGTAAGTATATTATTACTTAATATTTCCGCTAACTTAAGCCCTAAACTAGTTTTTTTATGCTGATACCACAGGCTTATTTTTTTACCGGTTAATTTCCAGAATAATCCTCCCATAACCACGTACTCTTTATTCATATGGACAAAGACCGTATCGTAATCATCGCGTAATTTCCAAATATAGCGGTAAAAATTAATTAAATATTCTAATTTTGGCGCGCCCCGCTCTTTGCCGAGCGATAAAACTTTTACATTGGCCGGCAAATCATATTCGCCGATCCCTAAAGCGATAACGACCACTTTTTCGCAATGCCCGGCAAATTCAGCAATCCAGGCATGAAAAAACCCGAGTAAGTCGTCGTTGATATCTACTTTTTGGGTTATAATTAATAATTTCATAAAAGTGCCTCCCACGATTTTTTATATCCATTTAAATATTCTTGTTTGCCCGGCAAACTTTTTACGGCTGCAAGCCCGGCCGCTTTGAAATTCCGGCGAGAATTTTCATCAGACAGTATTTTTTTAATAGCGTTCGCTAAAGCCTGGCTATCGCCAACCGGGACAACCAAGCCGTTTTCTCCGTCGCGCACCAGCTCGCCGGCGCAGCCCACATCGGTCATCACTATCGGACAGCCGGCCGCTAAAGCCTCAACTATAGACATGCCCCAGCCTTCGTAATTAGAAGATAATAAAAACACATCCGCGCTTTTATAATAAGAAGCTAAATCGCCGGCCCAAGGCTCAAAAGCAATATTTCCGCCTAAAAATTTCCGGCCGATTTTTTTTAAAAATTTCCGCTCTTTCCCCGCGCCGGCGATAATCAAACCGGCTCGCGGATATTTTTTAATCACCTCGGCCATGGCTTTAACGGCCAGGCCGATATTTTTTTCCCGGCTTAAGCGCGACGCCATTAAAATTATTTTTTCAAATTGCGGATATTTATTCTTTAAATTATCCCCTGCCGGAGCCGCGATAAACTTTTCAACCTCGGTGAATATCGGCAAAACAAAAATTTTATCTTCTTTAACTCCGCGCCGAATCAGCGAATTTTTTATTCGCCCGCTCACTACTCGAAAACCGTCGGCGCGGCTGATTAAAAATTCGGCGAGCATTACCCTGAATCTATTCGCTAAAGACTGGCGCCTAAAATAAGGGCTGAACAAATCCGTATGAATTTGCAGCTGCAATTTAATCTTATTGATTTTCGCGATCAGCCAACCGGCTAAACCGGTTTCAAACGGATCTTGCGTAAATAGCAAATCAATTTTATCTCGCGCGATTATTTTTTTCGCCAACCTGAAAGAATCAAAAAAATAAAATAAGCGGCAGCAAGAATTAGTCGGATAAACAAACAGCTTGTTTTCGTAAACTATAGGCGCGAATTTATTTTTCGTCCAAACAATTACCGATATTTTATCAGCCAACCGGCTATACTCCTTTAGCCGCGCCAAACTGGCCGAGTTTTCGGAAAATATGGCTTTGTCTAAATTGATTACCAGTAAATTCATATCTCATTGATTTATTATTCATGTTTCAACTTAATTAATGTTCTAAAATTAGTAATTTTTTGAAGCGAGGACTGTTTGAGCCCGAGTAATCTCGGGCGAGTTCCGCAGCGATAAAAATTATCTAATTTTAGAACATTACTTTTGTTTTAAATGGCCTATTTTTTCATTAAATTATAAATCTTTCTCATAACTTTACCCGGCCAGCTTTTTTCCTCTAAAGCTACGCCGGCTAAATATTCTATCAAATAAATATCATAGGGCATGGCGAACCATCTATGCTTTATCCTAAATTCCAGCCATTTATTCACCGGACCAAGCTTTAACTTTAACAGCTTAAAATATTCGCGAATGCGCCAAACTTTTTCGCCGTCAGCCCAAGGCGTGGAAAAATCTTTTCTAAAGCGGTCAATTTTCCCCCAGTCTTCGGTTTTAAGCGGCGGCTTAAAGCCCTGTTTTACCGCGAAATCATACATCAGCGACCCGGGATAAGGCATATAAGCGCCTAAGGAAAAAGCCGCGGCCCGAGGGTGAATTTTATAAATTTTATACAATAAATCAATCGTAGCTTCAAATTCTTCTTTAGTTTCGGTCGGCAGGCCGACAATCACCGAATAACTGGCCGGGATATCATATTCGGCCAATATTTTTACTCCGGTAATCAATCTTTCAACCGTAAAATTCTTATTTATCAGCTTAAGCAAGCGGTCGCTGCCCGACTCAATGCCAATCAATAAATCAAAGGCCTGATATTTTTTAAGCGCCCGGGCGATATTTTTATCTATCATGTCAATCCTAACCTCAAGATGCGCCGGCAAGTCAATCCGCCGCAGAATCTCTAAAGCCCGATCTTTATCCACGAAAAAATTATCATCATAAAATTTTACCGCGTCAATCTGATAATTTTTTTTCAAAAATTCAATATCAGATACTACTCGGCCGATAGACCAAGCGCGCCAGCGGCTTTGGTTAAAGGCGCGGTTATAGCAAAAAGCGCAATTAAACGGGCAGCCGCGGCTAGCCTTATAGGCGATTACCCGCTTAAACTTATCCAATCTAAAAATATATTTATTAAGATCAATCAAGCTAAAATCCAAAGGCCAATCGTCAAGATTTTTTATCATCGGCCTGGGCGGATTAATCTTTACCGCGCCGCTCTCTTTATGGCCTAGCCCCAAAATATCAGCCAACGGCTCGCCTCGTTCCAGTCTGCCGGAAAATTCAACCGCGGTTTCTTCGCCCTCGCCCATAATTATATAATCTATATAACTTTCGCTCAAACATTGCTCGGGCAGAAGCGAAGGATGAATTCCGCCCCACATTATTTTTATATCGGCGCGCTCTTTTAATTTCCTGGACATGCTGGCGCTATGCATAGTCTGGCGTCCGGTCATTACGGAAAAGCCGGCATAAAACGGCTTCTCGGAAATTACATAATCCACGGTTTGATCAATCTCTTCTTCATTAATATTAACAAGCTCAACCGTAAAGCCGCGCTTTTTTAAGGCGCTGCCCACCGATAATATGCCAATCGGCAATATTTTTTCCGAATGGTCTTCCGAATGATTAATTTGGATTAAAATTATTTTAGTCATTTATTTTCGCCTTTAAACCAGGCCGGCAAATAAACTTTAGAAAAATCCACCGGCACGGTTTCTTCTTTCTCCGCTAAAACCCAAATATTGCCGCCCCAGTTTTGCAAGAGCGGTTCAAAAATAAAATTGAACCAATTTGGTTTTTTTCTAATCAAGCCGGAAGTTTTTAAAACCCGATAACCGGCCATTGCCATTAAATACTCCAAAGATTTTTTATTAAAAGCATAGAAATGGCAGCCGGAGCGATGCTTATTAAAAATTGACATCAGCGGTATCTGAATCACTAATTTTCCGCCCACCGGCAATAATCGCCGCGAGTCATACAAAAATTTATACGGGCTTATCATATGAACCAAAAAATCAGCGCACCAAATCAGGTCAAACTGCCCGCTGATTTTATTTAAATCTTCTTCGGCATTGCCGGAGACAACTTTAAGCCCAAGCGACCGGGCGTAATCGGCCTGATAAACGGCCGCCTCCAAGCCAACCGAATCTTCGGAAAAATGGATTAAATCATGGCCATAGCCGCAGCCGATATCCAGAACTTTCAGGCCATGATCAATCTTAAACCTTTGATGGATATATTGCTCTTCAGTCTGGCGGTCCTTAAAAAATTTATTAAAAATTCTAAGATTGCCCTCGGATGAACCCAAGCCCTTAGCCAGTAAGATTTTCTTTAATTCCTCGTTATTTTTTAACATAATTATTTTGCAACAAATTTTTTAGCCAGCTTAAACTCAATCGGCCAGGCGAAAAATTTTAATTTCCAGCGCAGTTGGCAAATTAGAACAAAAGCCAATTTAACAAGTCTTTGCGCTTTAACCGACGACCCCATAGCGCTCTTAAGGCTATGCGCGCCGAAACGGACATAGGCTTCCATGGATTCCACGTAATCCTTATGCTTAACCCAGTTAAAATTTTTAACCTGCAGATAATTAAGCTGATTTTTTACCAGCCGGCTCCAGGCTTCCAAACTCTCCGGCTCCCGCCAGCCGCTAGCTACGCATTCCAAATATAATTCCGACCCGGGATAAGGGCGGAAAGCCTGCGGGCCTAAAATTTGCACCTTATCGCTTAGTTTAATCAGCCGATCTATCAATTTTAAAGTTAATTTCATGTCGCTTTTTAATTCCCCGGGCAAACCGACCATAAAGGAAAATTGCGGAATAATGCCGTGCTTTAGGCATTGCTTGGCGGCATAAATAATTTGCGCCGGCGTAATATCTTTTTTAATTTTATCCAAAACTATCTGCGAGCCTGACTCGGCGCCGAAGGATAAAAGATAGCAGCCCGATCGCTTCATTTTCTCCAAAAAATCGTCATCAACCATAGCCGTACTGATATAATTGGCGCGCACGGTCGTCTCCCACGGGCGCTTAAACCCCTGCTCAACCATGCCGTTAACTATGGCTTTAGCCCGATTAATATCAACAAAAAAATTCTCGTCCCAAAAACGCAATTTCTTATTTTTAAAATACGGCTTATCGTTTATAATTTTTAAATCTTCCAAAACTTGCTCAACGCTCCGCGGCCGCCAATTATTTTTCAATATCGCGTTAATGCAAAAAGCGCAGCGGTGCGGACAGCCGCGCGAAGTTAACGTCGGGATTAAGCTTAAATTTTCTAAAATCTCCCTCGGCTCAAGCTCCCAGTTAAAAAGCGGCATGGCCGTCGGATTGAGCGGCGGTTGCGGTTGATTTACGATAACGTCTTTACCTTTTTTATAAGCGATGCCTTTTACCTTTTGCCAATCCGACTCAATGGCTAAATCATAGATGGCATATTCGCCATCGCCGATTACCACCGCGTCAATTAAATCATGCGCGACCGTTTGCTCGGGGAAAAAAGTCGGATGAGCGCCGCCCCAGATAATTCCGCATCGCGGATTAAGTTTTTTAGCCAGCTCGGATAATTCCAGCGCTTTCGGTATCTGCATGGTCATTACCGAAAAGCATATCAAATCGTAATTTACAACCTCGCGCGTAAAAATTTCCCAAAAATTTTTTTGCCGGACGCCGTCAAGAATTTTTACCTCTACGCCTTTAAAATCCAAATAAGTCGCGATGCTTAGAAGCCCGACCGAAACCGAGCTGTCATAATTATCTTTAACAATATTAAACGGCGGATTGATTAATAAAACTTTATTCACCCCGTTAGAAATTTCATTTTTACCATTCATATATTTTTCCATAGGAATATTAAATTAACATACAATTTCTAACGGGGTTCATAGGCCTTTTCCGGCTTAGCCGCTTGATTAAATATAAATTTTTTATAAATAAAATAGCTTTCTACGGCGATTAAGCCGCTGGCTATAATCTGCGCCGGCAGATACCAAATTTCAAAGCCGTCAACCATGGTATACATCAATAAGCCGTTTAGCCCCAAATTGGTTAAGGCCACGGCTAAGTATACTCCCATTTGCTTATAGATTGCCTCTTTGTCGCCGTCGCTAAAAGTCCAAAATTTCTGCAGAAAAAAACTGACTAAAAATGATACCGCAAACGACAAACTGCTTGAGACTAGATACCAAACGCCCAGAATATCCGTAAAAAAATAAAGCAAAGTTAAATTAGTAAAAGCGCCGACACTGCCGGCGATAAAAAATTTTACTGCTCGTTTATATTTCAACAATAAATTAAGCATAAATTTCTTATTTGTCATTGCGGGGAATTTTCTTGCTTTGTCATCTCAAATAGCGAAGCGACAAGAGATCTTTAATTCTTGCCAATCGCGCTAATCATCTATTATAGATTTCTCCCCCGCGAAACGCGGGGGTCGAAATGACATACCAAAACTCTATCTTCTCACTCCGAATTTAACGATATGCCAAAAAGCCGCCAAACCGTCTTTCCAATTGATTTTTTTACCTTCCTTATAAGTCCGGCCGCTGTAAGAAATACCGACCTCGTAAACCTTGAATTTATTTCTGCCGATCAGCATGGTAATCTCCGGTTCAATGCCGAAGCGGTTGGAAGTTAGGCGCGGCCTGATTTTTTCCAAAGAAGCTTTGGAAAAAACTTTATAGCAGGTTTCCATGTCGCTTAAATTAAGATTGCTTAAAGCGTTGGATAAGATAGTCAGCAGTTTATTGCCCAGATAATGCCAGAAATATAAAACCCGGCGCGTTTCGCCGCCGCCGATCAATCGCGAGCCATAAACTACGTCAGCCTTGCCGTCCATTATCGGCTTAATCAATTTGCCATATTCTTCCGGATCATATTCTAAGTCAGCGTCCTGGACAATAATAATATCGCCGCTAGCCTGATTAAAGCCAAGCCGCACGGCCGCGCCTTTGCCCTGATTAATATCATGATAAAAAATTCTATATTTTTCGGCCGGCAGGCTTTTTAGCATTTCGCGCGTGCCGTCGGTCGAGCAATCATCAACTAAAATAATCTCTTTGCCTAAAGGCAAGACAACCGCCTCAACGCGCTTAAGAACTTCTAAAATCGTGTTTTTTTCATTAAAAACCGGGATAACGATTGATAATTTCATAATTACTTAATTAATTTATTAAAAATATTCTTCATTTTTTCGGCAATTAAATTCCAATTATAATTTTTTTCCACCATACTTTTGGCGTTTATTTTTATAATTTCGGTTAGCTCCTTATTTTCCAAATATACTTTTACTTTTTCGGCGATGCTTTTAGGATCGCGGACTTTACAAAATAAACCGGTAGCCTGCCCTGAGCCTGCCGAAGGGTCGCGCAAAAAATCAACGATTCCGCCGACCGGCGTGGCGATAACCGGCAAGCCGGCGGCCATGGCTTCCAAAAACGAATTGCCCAAGCCTTCGGAAAGAGACGGCCGGATAAAAATATCGGAAATTTTCAAATACTTCGGCAAGTCTTTATGGCCGATCTGCCCCAGAAAAAAAATCCGGCTTTCTAATTTTAAATTTTTAACCAGCGATTTTAAATCATCTTCATCCGGACCGGCGCCTAAAATTAAAAATTTCACGCCGGCTGGCAGATATTCAAGAGCTTTAATAACATCATCAACCGCGTTTTTCAGCACTAAGCGCGAAGCGGTGATAAGATATTTATCATCCGCCGAGCCGCCAAATTTTCTTTTTAAAGCCGCCAAATCATCGGCCGCGTATTCTCGCGTAAAATGCCCGATGTCAACCGCGTTGGGTATAACTTCCAGTCCGCCTTGATAGCCCATTTCGCGCGCCAAACCGGCTAAATAATTTGATATAACCTGGATAAAATCCGCCGTGGTGAAGATTCTTTTAAACAGCGGGCCGACAAAACGAACTTTTCTTTTTATATATTCAAGCGGATCGCCTTCCTGCAAAGTCAGAAGATAGGGCACGCGCTTATGGCCGGCTTTAAAAAACATGGCGGCAAAACCGGCATAAGCCGCCATCATGGCCCAGATAGCGCTGTATTTATTCCGCCGGTGCAAACGGCAGGCCTTAAAGCAGGCAGTAAAAGGAAAAAATAATTTATTAAAGGCTAAAGGAAATTTTACTAAATCAGCCATGGCGGGATTTTTCTTGGTAAAACCAATCCGGTGAACATTAATATTCCCGACTTTTTCAAATTCAGGCAGATCGCCGTCAAAGCGCAAAGTTATCATGTCAAACTGAATATCATTAATCCTATCGGTAATTTCTTTAATCGCTATTTCAGCGCCGCCGACCAAAGGGAAATAAGCGGTGGAAAATATTAAAATTCTTTTTGGCATAGAAAATAGCCTATTTATATCTTTCTAATTTTTTTTCCTGCTTATTAATTAATTTAGCGTAGGTATATCTTACTTGATTAACGAAACTTTTCCTGTCGGCCTGCCTGACGATAAAATCAGCCCTTGATTCAATTAATTTTAAATTCCTTTCCAAAGACACGTCCGACAAAAAAACCGAATCAGCGCTTTTAAGCGACAGCCGATACATCAAACCGGCTAATTTAGCCCTAACCGTGCCTCTCTTTTTAATTTCGCTCTGGCTAAAGATTAATAAGAGAAAAACATTTTCGGCTAACAGTTTAAAGGTTAGAGCGGCTAAAGCGCCGTAGCTTGACATAACCGACCAGACAAATTTAAATTTATATTTTTTATCAAGCCGCCCGGCAAAAAACGCGCCGCAGAAAGCTAAAATATATTTATCTAATTTTAAGCCATAGCCCAGGCGATAAATATAAGTATTATTGATTTTTTCAAACTTAGGCAAGCCTTTCCTTGATTTAGCGGTAATGATATGAAATTCCGTATCCGGCATCTCCCGCGCCAAATCGGCTAAAGCCTGCTCGGCCGGGCCCAAATCCGGATAATATTTTATAGTGAAGGCCAGCACTCTTTTTTCCGGCAATTCAACCGTTTTAAAATATTCAATGGTTTTAGCCAGGCCGTCAGCCAGAGGTATTATCGGCTGCCAGCCTAATTTTTCTTTAGCCAAACCGATATCCGGGCATCTTCTTTTCGGGTCATCAGTCGGTTTTTCCTGCATGACAATTTTTGAATTGGATTTGGTTTCTTCAATTATTTTTTTAGCCAAAGACAAAATTGATATTTCTCCCGGGTTGCCGAGATTCACCGGACCGATAAATTCATTTTTATTCATCATTAAATCAATGCCGGCCGCTAAATCATCAATATATTGAAAACTCCTGGTGTAAGAGCCGTCGCCGTAAATTATTATATCTTTTCCCGATAAAGCGTTTACTATGAAATTAGTCATGGCCCGGCCGTCGTTAACATCCATTTTAGGGCCGTAAGTATTAAAAATTCTGATGATTTTTATATCCACGCCGTATTCGCGGTAATAGTCCATAAACAAAGTCTCGGCGCAGCGCTTGCCTTCATCATAGCAAGCCCGCGGCCCTAAAGGATTGACATTGCCGTTATAACCTTCGCTTTGCACTTCAACCAGCGGATCGCCGTAAACTTCCGAAGTGGAAAATTGCATAATACGGGCGCTATTTTTCTTCGCCAGCTCAAGCATGTTAATCACGCCGACAGTATTGGTTTTAGTGGTGTGGATCGGATCGTATTGATAGCTTGTCGGCGAACCGGAACAAGCTGAATTAAAAATCCAATCGATTTTTTCTTTAAAATTTATCGGCCGGATAATATCATGCTTAATAAATTTAAAATTCTTTTTATCTAATAGCCGCTCAATATTTTTAACCGAACCGGTAGTTTGCAGATTGTCCAGACAAATTATTTTATGCCCGTCCCTAAGATACCGCTCGCAAAGATGCGAACCGACAAAGCCGGCGCCGCCGGTGATTAAAATTGTTTTTTGCTTGTTTTTATCCATATAAATAAAAATTAAGCGGCTAAAGCCTTAAGATTAATTTCTACCACCCGCTCCCAGATAAAATCATTTTTTAATTTTTCTCCGGAATTATTTTTAAATTTTTTTATCAATTCTTGATCGGTTAAAATTCTAATCAGACTGTTAAACAGCTGTTCCTCGTTGCCGAAATCAACCAATAAACCGTTAAATCCGTCCTCTATAATTTCTATATTGCCGCCGGCCCGGCTGGCTATAATCGGAGTTTTAAAATAAAGCGCTTCCACTAAAGTATGGGCGATGCCGTCCCAATGAGAATAATTTATAAAAGCGTCCGCGGCCAGAAACCATGGTAAAACCTGATTTCTCGGCAAATTACCGGGCAATCTTATGTCTAAACCGTATTTCTCGGCAAGCCGAGAGCCTTGCTTTTTTAAATTGTCATATTCCGGGCCGGCGCCGATGCAAATGAAAGAAATTTCTCCGACTCTTTCTTTAAGGCGCGGCAGAAGCGCTATCACCCGGTCAACCGCTTTGCGCGGCACCAGCCGCGAAACCGTTATAATAACTTTCTCTTTAAGCCCGTTTTCGCGTTTGAATTTTTCTTTAGAGAAATTTTCGGGATATGGCAAATATTCAACCGAATTATGGGCGACTAAAATCCGCTCTTCTTTCACGCCAAAGCTCATCAGCAATCTTTTAAAAAAATAACTGTCGGTAACCACATAGCGGCAATTGCGCAAAATAGCATTGCGAAAAAATTTTACAACCTGGTTGCGAAAATTTATATAATCTTTTTGAAATTCAAAAATATCTTTATCGGTTAAACCTTGGTTATTGGCGGTTTCCCAGGCCGAATCGCCGGTAAAGCGCGCGATTTGCTTGCGCCTTAAAATTTTGCCGGCTATCATGGCGGCAAAGCCCGGCCAGTAAACATCCAGGCTGTAAATTTTATCGCTGTTTTTCGCTAATCTAAGCGCGGCCCAAACCAATCTTATGATGGTTAAAATTTTGTTGGTTTTTCTGGAGATTCTCACGACTTTATAAGGCAAATTATCAATTTGATCGCCATAAGTCAAAACCGTTACCTCGTAGCCATGCTCCATTAAAATGGGAATTAAATTAGGCAAAAGCGAAGCCGGCCCGCCCGAATCCGGAGGAAAACAGCCGGAAATAATCAGTAATTTTTTTTTATCCATACTACTTTTTATAATATTCTTTATACCAGGCGAAAGTTTTTTCCAAGCCCTGCCTTAAGCTGACTCTCGGCTGATATGATAAAAGATTTTTTATTTTTTCTATATTGGCTTTGGTCCGCAACTGATCGCCTCCGCGCGCCGGCAAGATGATCTTATTGGCGTTTTTCCCGGCGATTTTTTCAATTATTTCAATCACCTCCGCGGTTTTAGCTTCCTGGTCCGAGCCCAGATTAAAAATACCGCCCCGGCAGATGTCCGCCTTATCTAAAAATAAAATCAACCCGTCGATGATATCGCTGATATAAGTATAGGAGCGGGAATGGTCTAGGCTGCCTTCATAAATCGGCACAGCCTGGCCGGTAAAAACACTCATAATTAATCTGATAATCAGCTTCTCTGGCCGCTCCCTCGGCCCATAAGTTGAGAATAAACGGACCGAGCAGGCCGGCAGGCCGGAAGATTTATAATACAACAAAGCCAATTGCTCTCCGGCTAATTTAGTAATCGCGTAATATGATTGCGGATCCGGGACGGCCTGTTCGGTTAAAGTAGCTATTTTACCGTAAACCGACGAGGTTGAAAAGTAAATGAAAAGTTTGAGCGCGGGCAGATTGGCCGCCGCCTTCAGCAATTTATCAGTGGCTAAAATATTATTTCTGGAATACGCGCCTAGCGGGATCTGATCGGAAATACCAGGCTGCGCGGCCGCGTGATAGACTATTTCAACGCCCTTAATTACCTCGCCGAGCTCATCGTCAAGCAGATCAATCTCGTAAAATTTTACGCCCTTGGCGATAATGTTTTTTATGTTTATTTTTTTCAAATCAACGGAATAATAATCCACCAGCGAATCCACTCCGATGACTTCATGGCCGAGATCCGCCAGTTTTTCCGCCAAATGAGAACCGATAAACCCGGCGGCGCCGGTTACTAATACTTTCATAAATATGCTTATTTATTTATTATTTTATTCCTCTTAAATTTTTTTCCCATTGCCAGGCGCTGGCCAGTATCTCGTCAAAACTTTTTTCCGCCCGCCAGCCTAATTCCTTTTTGGCTAAATTCGTATCGGTAAAAATCGCCGCCGGATCGCCCGGGCGCCGCCCGACTATTTTATATTTTAATTTTTTCCCACTGGCTTTTTCAAAAGCTTTTATCGCTTCCCTAACCGAGGCGCCTTTGCCGGTGCCGATATTAAATATTTCAAAATTGCTTTTATTTTTTCCGGCGATCAGTCTTTCCAGCGCTTTTAGATGCGCTTTGGCCAAATCAACGACATGGATATAATCGCGGACGCAAGTGCCGTCAGCCGTATTATAGTCATCGCCAAAAACTTTTAATTCACCCCTGACGCCGGCGCCGGTTTGCGTTATAAAAGGAACTAAATTCTCCGGAGCGCCTTTAGGCAATTCGCCGATTAAGCCCGAATCATGGGCACCAGCGGCGTTAAAGTATCTTAAAGCGATGCAATTGAATTTATCGTCGGCGCCGGCGACATCTTTTAGTATCTCTTCGGCTATTTTTTTGGTATTGCCGTAAGGATTAGACGGCCGTTTTATCGGCGAGGTTTCTTTTAAGGGCAGTTTTTCCGGCTCGCCGTAGACCGCGGCCGAGGAAGAAAAAATTAAATTTTTTATTTTTTTCTCTAAAACACAAACAAGCAAATTTTCCAAAGACAGCAGATTGTTTCTATAATAAGCCAAAGGCTTTTTAACCGACTCGCCGACCGCCTTAAAACCGGCCAGATGAACTACGGCGTCGATTTTATTTTGCCCGGCGAAAAATTTTTTTAATTTATTTAAATCGCATAAATCAATTTTATAAAATTCCGGGCGCTTACCGGTTATTTTTTTAATTCTATCTATCGTTTCCGGGGTGGAATTAGATAAATTATCAATAATTATCACTTCATAATTATTTTCTAAAAGCTCGACCGCTAGATGCGAGCCGATATAGCCCGCCCCGCCGGTTAATAATATTTTTGGCATATGTTTTATTTTTTAATAATTTCTTCTCCGAAAATACTTTCCAATAAATCCAAATCCTTTTTGCTCTTGACCAATAATTCAATATTTTTCTTTTGGATTAATTCAATTATTCCGACGCCGCTATCATCTCCGACTTTTTCTTTGTATAATCCGGCGAAAGCCGCGAAATCTTTAATATAGCAGGGTCCGCCGGCGCCCCGCCCGCTACGATCAATCGGCCGGTAATAATAGCCGCCGTTTACCGGATCGGCCGACATCGCCTCTTCAACTTTTTGCCAATCAGCGCCTAAAGATTTAGTCAAATCATAAGCCAAATTGGCGAAAATCACCCGAAAATAGCCCTGGCAATTTCTAACATATTTAATCATTTCCGCTTCTTTAGCCGCGCAAATCATTTTAAACGGCGCTGCGGGCAGAACCGACATGACTAATTCGGCTTTCCGCCTGTATTCGTCAGACTCAAGCGGCAGGCCGATAATATTTCTGTCCGGATGAGCCGCGTCGTGGACGGCCGTGGCCCGCGACAAAAATTCCGGAGAATGTAAAACAAAAATACCAGGATTTTCTTTTTGAATTTCTTCTGTCGTTCCCGGCAATACAGTTGATTTTATAACCGCTATTTTATCGGCTCCGACTAGCTTTATGGCCTGGCGCAAAATATCGCAATTAAAGCCTTCGGGCGTGGTTGGCGTTGGTACGGCGATAAAAACAATCTCGCAATCTTTTATTTTTTCTTTATTGGCCGCGTATTCCGGCTCAAGGCCGTAGCGGACCGTTTCGTAGCCGCGCGCTTCAAAATCATCAGCATAATTTTTTCCGATCCAGCCTTGGCCGATAAAACCAATTTTTTGCATAAATTTAATATATTTTTACTTGGGCTAAATTTATAATTTTCTCGCTTTTATTAAAGGCGAACCGACCGCGATAATATTATAGCCGGCCTTAGCCAATTCTTCATATTTTTGCGCTAGCATCCTGCGCCCATCCATAATAATCGCGCCTTTAGGCAAATTTTCTTTGATTAATTCTTCCGCTTCCCTGAATTGCTGCCAGTCGGTGGCGATTATTAAAATATCCGTTCCGGCGATCGCTTCAGCCACGGAACCGGCCAGCCTGATTTTACCGCTGTCCTTATTGTTGGAAAAATATTTTAAGTAATTACCGCCGGCGACCGGATCATAAGCCTTAACCAGCGCCGCCTTCTTATTAAATAAAAATTCCGTTACGCTTAAAGACGCCGAGTAGCGGGTGTCGTTCGTTTCCTGCTTAAAGGCCAAACCTAAAAGGCCGACAGTTTTTCCCGTCCAGCTAAAAGCCAATTCCGCTTCGGCTCTGGCTAAAAAATTATCTAACTGCCTTTGGTTGGCCGCTAAAACGCCGTCTACCACATCGGCATTGGCGCCGCGGCTTTTTAATTGATAAGACAGCGAGCGGGCGTCTTTAATCAGGCAGCTGCCGCCGGCGAACAGGCTGTCGTAAAATCCCCAGCTGCCGATCCGGCTATCAGCTATTATAATTTTACGGATATTTTCAAAATGCAGGCCGGCAAACTTTTCGCACACCCGCCCGGCCACATCAAAGCAATTGGCCAAGCGGTTAAATAAAATATAGTTGGCAAGCAATTTTCCGGCCGCGGCTTCCATAGGGCTTACTTCAAAATAGCCGATATTAGAAGCTTCTTTAAAGCGGCCATAGATATCGCTGAAAATTTTAAAATCTTTTTCCGCCCAAGCTCCGACGACTACGCGCTCCGGCCGGAGCGAGCCTTCCACGGCTTTGCCTTCAATTAAAAATTCAGGATTGGAGCCAACACCAAAATTTTTAACTCCAAGATTTTCCATGATTTCTTTAGTGCGGTCAACCATATCAATCGGCACCGTGCTTTTATTAATCAATAAAACATACTGGCTTTGCGCGCCATTATTCCTTTTAGCTAAAATTTTGCCTAAAGTTTCGGCCGCGGCTTCATAAAAAGACAAATCAGTCTCTCCGCTACCGTCTTTTTCCGGCGTCGGCAAGCACATAAAAACCGCTTCGGCCGCGTCAACTGATTTTTCCACATCGGCCAAAGCAGAAGTAAATTTAATTCTTTCCTTATTTCTAATAATCAAATCGCCTAAGCCTTTCTCAAATAAGCTTAACTCTATCCGGTCCTTATCCAAAGACGATAGATTATTAATCAGCTCTTGGTTAATATCATAAATTAAAACCTCATGCCCGCTGTCAGCGTTTACCGCGGCCGAGCAGGAACCCACATAACCGGCGCCAAAATACAAAATTTTCATAGATTTGATTAAACTTAAAAATGCTAAGTTTTAGCTACTTAGTCAAGGGTTGATTATTACTCAACTATAAGTTATTATTAAATAAAATAAGCCTAAAGTCAACCCTAAAATAAGCTTTGTCATTGCGAGCGACCGGAGGGAGCCCTGCCTGCCGGCAGGCAGGGAAGCAATCTCACGTAGTCGGATTTTAACCAGAGATTGCTTCGTCATTTCGCTACGCTTCATTCCTCGCAATGACATAAATTGACCCTAATTTATGCCAAAAATCCTTTATTTCATCACTCAATCGGAATGGGGCGGCGCCCAGCGCTATGTGTTTGATTTGGCCAATAATTTAAAAGATGATTTTCAGGTAGCCGTGGCCTTAGGCGAACAGGTAAATAATGGAACATTAGCTAAAATTTTACAAGAAAACAATATTAAATGTTTTATTATCCCCAATCTAAAACGCAATCTTTCGCCGATTAACGACCTTTTAGCCTTATGGCAAATAATTAAATTAATAAAAAGTTATCAACCGGACATAATCCATCTCAACAGCTCAAAAATTTCTGTTTTAGGCTCCCTGGCTTCTTTACGCGCTAAAACAAAAGTCATTTACACGGTTCACGGCTGGGTGTTTAACGAGCCTTTGCCGGCTTGGCTGAAAAAAATTTATTTATACGCGGAAAAATTTACGGCCAAATTTAAAAATAAAATAATCTGCGTTTCCGAATATGATAAGCAAACTGCCCTAAAATATAATATCACGCCGGCGGAAAAATTAATTGCTATCCATAACGGCCTGGCGCCGATAAATTTTTATTCCAAAGAGGAGGCGCGAAAAAAAATCCCCTTTAATAAAGGGGGCAATCCGACTTCCGATTTACTTATCGGTTCTATCGGCAATTTATACAAAACCAAAGGCTTTGAATATTTAATTGAAGCCGCCAATATTTTGATTAACAATCCGCAAAGCCGCGATAGAATACCGGCTGCTTTTTTAATCATCGGCGACGGCGCGGAAAGAAAAAATTTAGAAAAATTGATTAAAAAATATAATCTGGAAAATAATTTTATTTTAGCCGGGCAAATCAGCGAGGCGGCCAAATTATTGCCGGCTTTTGACATCTATGCCTGCTCTTCGGTCAAAGAAGGCCTGCCCTACTCTATTTTAGAAGCTATGGCCGCCGGTTTGCCGATTGTAGCGACTAGGGTCGGCGGCATACCGGAAATGATCATGGATCCCGCGACAGACTTAAAACAAGCCGACGGTTTGATTGTTCTACCGGCTAACGCGGAACAACTGGCCAATGCCTTGAAAAAATTAATCATTGATAAAACCTTGGCTAAAATTTTAGGCCAGCAAGCGCAAGCAAAAGCCCAAGCCGACTTTAGCTTGGAAAAAATGATCGCGGAAACGAAAAAAGTTTATTTAGAATAAAAAAACCCGGTCCTATAATTACCAGAACCGGGGGTTGTTAGAAAAAATTCTTTAAACTCTCCATTTCCTCCTTCCTTCTAAAAAAGATACTGTCATTTTATCTTCTTTATTACCATTTTTTTTGACAAATTTGACGAATTCGTTAATAATTCTTTTATTATCAACGTCACCTTTAAAATCTAAAGAAGCTAAATGACATAACAAAGCTTGCTTAGCGAAAGTAGTTTCTAGGCGCATTTCCGGATTTTTTAATAACTCAACTGCCTCTTGCGCCGTCAATAATCCAATGTCTGAATGAGTATATTTTTTGTATTTTTGCTCCCCCTTTTCCACCATTTTCCCCTCCCTGATTTTATTGTTTTATTTTTATTTTTTTACAGCACAAATTAACTTTCTATTCTACTAAAAAACCGCCGTTTTGTCAATGGCGGCTTTTTATACTATTTTTCTAAATTTATTCTGCCCGCAGCTTCCTGATGAACTCCTCAGCCGCCGGCCTAAGCGACGGATCAAGCTCGCCGGCCTTTTCGGCCGCGCTGATAGCTTTATCTTTTTTTCCGGCTTGGGCGTAAAATAGCGACAGGTTAACCCAGGCTTGCGCGTTAGCCGGCTCCAAGCCGGTCCATCTTTCATACAAGACCATTAGGCGCGGCTCATCCTTTTTTTCCATATAATGGTTAAGCGCCGCTTTTATGAAATCAACCGGGCTTAAGTAGCCGGCGCCGCCAAGGTCAAGGCATTTATCCAAAGCCTCGTAGCCCACGGCTTCTTCTTTAAAATAGATGCCGACTTTAGCCAGATAGCAATATGATTCCGGATATTTTTCATTCAAGCTGATGGCGTATTTTAAAGTTTCTATGGCCTTATCTTTATCGTTTCTGATTATGTACATCTGGGCTTTGGAAAAATAAATGGTTACGCGCCCCGGACTGCTTTTTATGGATTCGTCAATCGCCTTAAAAGCGCGGTCAGAATAAAAATTCAGTTTGCTTTTATCATCCTGATAAATAAAAGCGGCCGTGCTTAAAGTTTGCGCCAATTGCATCTGCATCATGCTATCCGCCGGATTTAGGGCCACGTTAGCCTCGGCCAAGCTTACGACATAATCGGCTATTTCCTTAGCCGGCTGCCCGCCCAGCGCCGCCAGCGCCTCCTGGCGGCCATTAATCGCGTTAATTAAACTGGCGCGGCTATCGCGGTCTAAAGGCGTATTATAGCTTAAAGCTTTTTTATATTCATCCGCCGCGCCGGCAATATCGCCTTGAGATAATTTCATCTGCCCGCTGATCGTGCCGTCAAGCATGTATAAAACCTTAAGATTGCATTGGTAAAGCACGGACAGAAGAATTATGCCGGCGCCGGCTAAAACCGCCAATTCCTTATTAGTCAAACCTTCTTGATAATAAAGCTCTTCTTCTTCGTCGCCGTTAGCCAGCCAATAAACATAGCCTAAGGCCATCATTAAAGAAATATAAGTGACTAAAGAATCAAACACGGCTAAATTTTGGATAAAATAAGCCGTGAACAAACAAATCAGCAGAATAAATTCATTGGTGGAAATTCTACCCTGCCGCTTGCCTTTTAACAAATAATAAAATACGGCCCCGAGAATAGAAAAATACGTTAACAGGCTTAAGAGCCCTCCGGTTGACGCCAGGTCCACTAAATTATTATGCGCCCGATCAAAATAGGTTTCCGAAGAGGTATAGCTGTAAAACACTGGATCAAAATATTTATCAAAAGTTATGGCGAAATTGCCATAGCCCGTGCCTAAAATCGGATGGCTGGGAAAATCTTTTAAGGCCGCTTTCCAGGAAATCAATCTGGTTTGAAAAGTCGCGGCTTTAGAGGAAATTTGCGTTATAGTCCTTAAAATCGGCGTATTACTTACAAAACTGCTTTGCGGAAATGAAAATATTAAAGAAATAAAAATTATAATAGCCGCGGCCGCGCCCAGGCCGTAAATTTTTGCTTTTTTACTTAGGCCGTAAGCGGCGGTTAAAACAAAAAACAAAATAAAGCTCGCGCCTAACCCAACGTAAGCCCCTCTGGTGTTAGTCGCTTTCATGACTAAGAGCATTATAAAAACCGGTATTAAATACAAAGCTTTTAAAAGCCAATCTTCCCGCCCGGAACGCTCTTCGCCGCCGCGGCGGAAAAATAAAATCAAGGCGAAATAAATATTAAAAATGGCGTAGCCGGAGACGTAGGCCGTATTACCGATAGTTGAATAAGGAATTTTTAGAAGGCTGTACAGGCAGACTATGGTAGCCGCGATTACGGAAATTACATATAGATTGCGCCAATCGGTCCAGCGGCGGAAAACCGTAATTACAATAAGATAAAACAAGAAAAAATGAAAAATATGAAACCAACCCAGCATCCTTTCAATGTCCCCCCAAAAGCTTAAATTAAAATCAACGCCGAAAATTGAAGAAATAAGCAGAGCGCTAAAAAAAGCGGCTAAACCGAAACTAATCCAAGATTTTTTCGGCCGAACGGCCGGATATTTTATTACGAGCGCCAGCCAGAAAATAATTAAAATTTCCACCAGAATATTAAAATAAATCTGTTTAGAAGTTATGAAAGGAAAAAGCAGGTTGGAAAAAACCAAAAAAACCGAAATAAAGCTTAAATAGACTCCGGTTTTTAGAATTATAAAATAAGTTTTTAAAGGCATAATTTTATTTTAATTTATTTTCACCCAAGAAACTTTTACTTTAGCGTTTCTGGAGGCTTCATAATATTCAACCTTTACTTCATGGCTGCCGGCTTCTATATTGCGTTCTCTATTAAAGGTCATCTCTCTGTCATTATCAGCCCATGACTGCATAAAATTTTCATTATCAAGATAGACTTTGAGGCCATCGTCAAAAACCGTCCTGAATTCATAATTGCCGGCTAAAAAATCACAATTAGCCGTATAGCGGATAGAAAATCTGTCAAAGAAAGAAAACTGCTCCGGCCCGGCGCTCCCCCAGTCAAAATCTATGGCGTTAACACTGCCGGTCGCGACCGGAGTTCCCAGAAGGCTTTTATTATCAAAATATTCAACCAGCCAAACGCAGGAAGTCGTCGCGGTTTCGGCCGGAGTTTCAACAATCATTTCTTCCGTTCCGGTCGCGGTTTCTGCCGGAGTTTCAATAATCACCTCTTCGGTAGTGGTCGCGGTTATTTCCGGCTCGGGCGCGATAATTACTTCTTCGCTTTTAGGAGCGGTAATAACCGGGCTTGATTTTTCATCAACCGCGATTAAAGCTAAATTGCTATTAGTTATTCCGAGCCCCAAATTTCTCATAACGCTAAAAGCATCGGCCGGACGGCCGAGATAATGCATTTTTAAATCAAGCGGATTAATATAATAGGCTTCGCCCTTGCTTTCAACCTTTAAAAGAATTTTTCCGGCCAGCCGTTTAGGAGCAACTCCGGAGAATGAAGCAAAATCTTTATTGGATATGCCTAGCCCTTGCTCGCGCATAACGCTAAAAGCGTCAGCCGGACGGCCGAGATAAAACCGTTTTTCCGTGTCCGGATTAACATACCAGGCCTCGCCGTTAGACTCAACCTGCAATAAAATCCGGCCTTTAAGCCGAGTTGACAGCTCTTCGGCCCGCGCTGCGCCGACGACTAAAAACAATAACCCTAATAAAAATATTGATACTTTTTTCATATGATTTCAGATTATGATTAATACCAATATTTTACCATTAAAACTATTTTTTGCAAACTAAAGCCCCTCCCGCGGAAGCGGGAGGGGCGTTTAGAATTATCTCTGATTAAACTATTAGCTAGTTTAAATTAGTTAGATAATTTCGCGCCTAATACCTCGGTATAAGGCAATAGGACGATTGTCGTGTTGTTAGCGCCGCTGCGGTTGTTACCATTGTAAGTGAAGTCGGTAGCCAAGCTGTTGATTTTGGTTTGAACAAAATCAGCGCTGGTAGTACCTGCAATATTTCCTTCAATAATCAAGGTAACTGTTCCGTCAACGAGCTCTGAAACATCAGGCAAATCCGCCAGATTAATCGTGGCTACTCCGGCAATGGCCTGGACTGCATTTGTCTTATTAGCGTTATCGCCTTCAATATAAGCCTGGATGTCGGATACGGTTGTTCCGCTTGATGTGGCGATGGTTAATTTCAACTCTATTAACGCCGCTTTTAACTCAACGTTAGTAGAGCTTACTCTGTTATTTCCATTATTAAAGATAAAGGTGTATTTGCCGATAGTCTGATCATTGCCGTCAGACAAGGTTGTGTTAGACATCGGGTTAGTAATGGAAGTTAAGAGAGAGCCGGTAACAGTCGCGGTGGTTGAGGTAGCTAAACCCCAGTTCGCGTATTCACCGGCGGCTACTGTAGCGGTGGCGGCTTCAACGTTATCAACATCAGAACCTGAATCTACGCCTATGGCAGTAACCGCTTTATTAGCGGCCAGCCCTAAAGCTGTAAGCTGGGTGCTTGAAGCCAAAGTAAAGATGGCGGTTCTGGCGAAAGTAGCGGTGCTGGTAGGATCATTTTCAACATTTATGCCCTTCATGGTAACGCCGACATAGAATTCATGGGCGTTATCCGCGGACAAGGTTAAATTCAAGTCGCTGAAATTCGCGTAACCGGCAGAGCTGACGGATTTTGAAGCTATTAATACTTCGTTTTTATCATACAAATCTACCGTATAAATATCATTGGCCGTAGCCGTGCCTGAATTGCCTAAGACTAATGTTTTAACCTTAATCGGTTCATTAGTGGTAGTCATGGTTAACTTGGCGAGATATTTATCGCCGGAAGTTACTTTTCCACCGGCCAAAACAATAGTATTGGCGTTAGTTTTCAAGTCGGTCGTAGTGGTTAATTCAACTTTCAATGTGCCGATAGTAGTAATGATAACGGTTCTGGAAATAGTGTTAGCATTAGCTACGCTTTCGTCCACATTATTGTTGTCTATATCTTTCGCGACTATGTCAGCCGCGGTGCCGGTAACGGTCAATTGAATATAACCGACCGGACTAAAGCTGGCGGAGAAATCGGCTTTAACTTCTAAGACAACGGTTTTTCCGGCAGGAATTACCCTGTTGGTCGCGTCTAAAGAAGTAAAGTTAATATAACCCGCAGCCGAGCCTGTGCCTTCTACGATACCGCCGGCAACCGTCTTAACTAATTTGCCGTCAATATAAAGCTTCAGCTGGGAAATGTTGTTATCATCAAACGCGGTAGGTGAAGTTGAGGTGGCCGAAATCTTAATTGAAGTTAAGGTAACGGCTGAAGACGCTCCGGCTTCAAGGCCAGCGGCGTAAATAACAAGGTCTTTAGCACCCGGCACGATTGTCTTGTTGGTTAAAGGAACCGTTTGCCAGATTAAAGAAGCCGCTTTTACGGTAGTGATAGAGCTTGATACTGACGTTGGGGTTATATTATCACTTAAGTCATCGTCTGAAACATCTCCGGTAATATTAAACGCTCCGTCTTCTAAAACAACTTGCAAGGTGTCAGTACTATCAATTGTATTAGTATCGTTTGCTCCGGCTAAATCAGCTCTTAGCTGGAAGGTTTTAGTAACTCCCTTAACTAAGCCGATGTCATCAGTCATAGACAGAAGGATGGTGTTAGCTCCTTGAGCGGCTGTACCGGAAGCGGTTGTAATATCGTAAACAGCTCCGGAACTGACATCTTTTAATGAAAGATTATCAATTTCATCAAACAAAAGTCCGGTTCCTGTAATATAGAAATCTCTGCTTGCAGCTGTGTCGGAAGTATTACTAATATCGGCGATAGTGGCATTTTCCCCGGATGAAAGCATCTTGATAGTAGCTAAAACAACAGAGGTATCACCAGCCCTAACGTCTTTAGACGGAGTGGCGGTTTTATCCATATCAATAGTAACATCTCCGGCGGCTAAGGTAACCACAATACCATCAAGAGCTGCATCTAAGCCGGCGAATCCTGCGGCGGCAACTTGAATTCCATAACCATAATCTTGACCGGTGAAAACTAAGTCGTTAGCATCGTCAAAATAAAGATTAATAGTATTGGCAGCATTACCAATGCCAAGATCTCCGTAGACTTCAACGGTGATAGTGTCGTTTTTAGCGATAACCGTGTTCTTCATATCAAAATTAGCGAACTTATCAACTAATGCAACGCCTTTGACAACTTCGTCGCCGTCAACCAATACTCTCATGTTACCAACAATTCCGTCATCATTAGTGCCGCCTGTCTTCATTCTCATGGATCCGAAGATAACCGGTTCGTTAGCCGCGGCTAAATTAAAGCTGGCTAATAGAACATTGTCTTCGCCGAAGTCATTGGTTGTATTAGACGCGCCATTTTCTGTCATTGTAATTGTACCAATATTGGTTCCGCTTACAATGGATTGAAGATTACCTCTAACCGGGAAAGAACCGCTTACCGAAGCTCCGTTAGTAGTAACGTCAGAAGCAGCAGCAATACCTAGAGCAAAATTTCCGGTTTGGCTAGCCTGTATAGTCGCCCTAACCAATAATGACTTAGTGGTTCCGGCGGCTACGACAATCGGCGTGGAGAAATTAAAGGTAGCTTCTTTATCGGAATTTACATCTCTGGAAGTTCCTACTTTTATGCCATTGTCATAAAAAGTAACGCTATCAATATAGGTAGCTATACCTAATTCATAAGCTCTTAACTTAATAGAATTAACGCTTACCGCGCCATCGTTAGAAGCGGTTAAATTAATCTTTAAGAAATTAGTAGGAGAACCGGCCGGAATTGAGGAAGCGGCCGCGGTGTCTGAAGCTAAAGCAACGGTTAAACCCGTGCCGGCTCCGATAGTTCCGCCCGCGCCTGACGAAGTGTCAGTCAAAGTTCCGACAGCGCCCGTGATATCAGCGCCAATAACCGGTTTAGCGATAGTGGCGGTGATAACATCAGCCCATTTAAATCTGTTGGCTAGAAAAGCCGCTTCACTGGCGATTTTTGAGCCAGTAGTATCGGCATTGATGAAATAAACATCAGCTTCAGTGCCGAACTTCACTAAACTGCCTTGTGGATAAGAGGTCGCGCTAACTACGCTGGTAAGGGTATTGTAGTTAGTAAAGAAAGCGTCAGACACGTCAATAATTCTCTTATTCCAATTTGCTCCGTATAAAGTTACGGCCGTAGCTTCGTCAGGGATGCCCACTAAAGAGCCTCCGGCGACAACAGCGTAAACTTTCGGATTAGTGGTAATTTTAACTAATTTAGTGCCTGGTCTAACAGTAACATTCTTACCTAGAGGATATGACTCTAACTCAAGTTGAGG
The DNA here is from genome assembly GCA_041662965.1 of Patescibacteria group bacterium. Classification (NCBI taxonomy): domain Bacteria; species Patescibacteria group bacterium. The sequence continues at coordinate 30,266 of JBAZRI010000009.1, forward strand.
AATAGTCACAACTCCGGAGAAATCACTGTACCAAGAAAAATAAGTTGACTCATTAGGGAAAACATATCTTTTACCGTCAGCAGCCAAGTAATAGACGGACGAAAGTCCGGCCATCTTGATTAAGTCACCGGCAGAAGCCGCGGCCTTGGTCTCTGGGACCATGACTACGCTCATTGATAAAACGGTGACGAAAATTACGCCAGCGGCAAAGATTTTCTTAAATCTTTCCATAGAAATTTTGTTTACCCCGTTAAATTTAAAAATTTAACTGGGGTCCTTGCTCGCTTTTTAAATTAATTTTAATCCCGCCTACGCTTTTTACTGAGTAAAAAGCTACGGCGAGGCAAGCAAATCAACCGGAATCCCGCCTCCCCCACGCTTATAGTAATAAGCGCGCGGGGTTGGCAAATTGCATGGATAATTCACCTCCCGACTTATTAACATAAGTGTGGGGGGTTAGCTTGCTGATTTGCTTGGTAGCTAGCGATGATCAATCGCGGAGCTTAGGGACTGTCGCCAAATGCTCTTTCGGAAATAAATTTTCACAATTTCGTGGAAATTTTTTATAAAATTTTTGAGGCGATATTTTAGATATCGGCGAGAAAATTTTAGATAAAAATTTACCGAAATTTGGAAATTTAAGCCGAATACGGCATTTGGTGACAGTCCCTTCTAAATTTAAAAAGCAAGTTGATTAATTAATTTGATAAAGCCTCTATCGAAATAGATCGACCTTTTAAACTTTATCGCAATCCGCTTAATGCGGATTAGACTGTTCGCCATTATGGCGAGCAATCTAATTCGCGCTAGGCTTAGTTTTGCCCCCTTTAACAAAGGGGGTTGGGGGATTTTAAGTTTTACCACATCTTCCGAATCTTTAAACCCCCTTAATCCCCCTTTTTAAGGGGGACTTTTATAATTAATTCGTGCTCGTTGCCGTTTCGCTCACGCCTTTAACCTCGCCTTTAACAGGTTCAAGATTTTCAGATTCTTGATTAATTATTTGTTTGGCTTCTTCTATTTTATCTATCGCGCCGTCATAATTTTTTTCATCAAGCATCTTTTCCGCTTCTTCTAAGGCCTTATCCGGGCTGTTTAAACTTCCTTCAGTCGTCGTGGCGATAACCGGCGCCGCCAACTCAAGTTTAACCTCCGGTAAAATTTCTTGTTTAGCCGCCGGTTTTACCGGTTCGGAAATTTCCATTCTTTGATCGTCCTTGCCTAAATTAGCGCCGAAGACTTCCGGCTCTTCTTCTTTATTCTGATTATTTTTGTTTTCAGCTTTTTTAATAGTGGTTAATCTGTTTTTAACTTGGCTGATTTCTTTTTTAAAATCTTGCGATAATTGTTCTACTTTCGCGCCCTTCTTATCTTCCGACTCCTTAGACTCTTCTAAAACTTGAGTTATTTCTTTAGCGCGGTTGGTGGCAAACTCCAAACCTAATTTAGCTTTATCTTTTTCATTAAAAGTCATAACGAACTGGGCCTTCTCGCTGATGATCTTGGCGATATATAATGAATCGCCGGGTTTGGAATTTTTTGAGGCATAAACTCCGCCCACGCCGATTACTAAAATTAAGACGCTGGCTAAAGACGTTATCCAGACCGGTTTAACCATATTAATAAAAACTTTGCCCGGCATAATGCTCTCCCAAATTATTCTTAAATTTGATTCTGATTTATTAACAGTCGCTCCGGCGGAAATTTGCGCATATAAAAGCTCCCGATAATTCTTTTTAAAATTATCATCGGGTTTAATGGTTTTTAAATTATTTAATTTTTTGAGCAGATCTTTGTCGTTCATACGATTGTAGATTGTCATTTATTCATTTTTTCATCATTCTCTAAAAGTTCTTTCAAAGCTTTTAGCGCGCGGAAGATCAGAACGCGAGTATTGCCTTTTGACTTATCTAAAATCTCGGCGATTTCTTTGATTGAAAGTTCATTAACGAAGCGCAAAATTATTACCTCGCGATATTCGTCTTTTAATTCCGGCAATTTAGTTTCTAAAACCAAAAGGTCGGTTTTTAATTCCATGGCGCGAGAGGCGCTTTGCTTCTCGTCAATAACTTCAATTCCGCTATCGCCGTCAAGGCTGATATTTTCTCTGTCTTTATTTTTTCGGTAATGGTCAATGATTAAATTTCTGGCGATTTTATAGAGCAGAGCCTTTAAAGTTTTATGGTCTTTTAGAGTATTCTCTAAGATATAATTCCAGGTTTTCAAAAAAACAGCTGAACATAAATCTTCGGCTTCTTCCCGGCTGCCTACTTTAAAATAAATAAACCGGTAAAGCTGATCTACATATAAATCATAAGCTTTAACAAAGGCCTCTTTGTCGTTTTTTTTGATTTTGTATAATAGCAATTTTTCTTCTATTTTGCCTATTTTCATTTAATTATACGGATAATATTAAGTATTGTTACAGTTAAATATCTATATAAAAAACTAAACAAAAAAATAATCGTAAAAAACGAAAATTAATGACTAATTTTAGCAATTTTTTCTCATTGCGGGATTCCGTCCAGCTAGAGAATGTAATTATTCAGTATAATAACATAGAGGCAAGTAAAAGGCAAATAAAAAGCTAAACTCCCCTCCTATTTGTCATTCCGGCCTACGAGCCGGAATCCAGCCTGCCTGCCGGCAGGCAGGGTTAAACCCGTAGGAAGTCAGGTTTACTGAGATGATGGCAAAATAAGATGCCTGTACCATTAAATCCTGGATCCCCGGGTCAAGCCCGAGGATGACAAAATAAAATTGCTAAACTCCAGGACGACGCCCCCTCTTGCATTCTTAAAAATAATATGCAAAAATATGAATAACTTATTTTAGTCTAGGCTAACGTGGACTTTGAACAAAAATCAAATATAAACTATAAAACTTTAGTCTACATTAGTGTAGACTAAAGTCTTATTATAGTTAAATTTATATGTTTTTAAGCCTAATTTATAGACTTTAGTCTACATTCTTGTAGACTTAAATACTAAAAATGGACGAAAAAAAATCCAAAAATAACAATATTCAACCTAATTTAAATAATGAGATCAATACTCCCATCTGGCTTTCCGTTTCCGAAGCAGCTAAGATTGGCGGAGTACAGACTAAAACCATCCGCCGCGCCATACAGTATAATAAGGTCAAATATAAGATAATCGGCAACCGCTATTCAATTGACCTATTATCTCTGATTATCTTCTTAAATACTAAAACCAAGCTCAAAAATAAGCTAAATCAATCCGGCCTGGGCCAGTATGTGGATAAGTGGAAATAATTGTTCTGCGGACAACTTTGTGCTATAATAAAAATAATAAAACAACTAACTTATCCCCATATTATGTTATGTTTTATTTTCTATTTACAGCCTAAGCTGAAAAATTTTTTAATATCAAAAAATAATAAAATTTTTATATATATTTTATCGGCCAATTTAATTGGCCGATTTTTTTATTTTTAAATTAACTGCTACGCCGCAAACGAGCGCAGCAAACGACTATGAAAAAATATTTCATCTTTTTAACAATCATGCTATTCGTATTTGGCTTTGGCGCTATAATTTTATCCGCCAATCCGGCACGGGCCGAAGCTTTAACTTCGGTTACCGTAGCCCCTAAAACCGACAATGTTGATAATTTGGTCGGTCAGGCTGATGCTACCTGGCGATTTACAATCAACAACGTAACCGCCCTAACCGCTTTAACGCATGCCGTGGAAATTACTTTTCCGTCTATTGGTCAAACCATGTGGGATTTTAGTCTTGTCACCGCCTCTAGCACGGCCTTAGGCGGAGACGCTTTACAGTTTGCTACCAGTAGCCAGCAAATGTGGCGCAACGGTAATCAAAGAAAAATAATTCTTGTGGCCACTAGCACGCAAACCACCGCGGCCAATAATTTTATTATAGACATAAAAGGCTTGACCAATCCTATGATAGGCACGTCGGATATGGGAAGTAAAAATTGGTCGGTCAGAACTTGCGTTTTAGCCGTTCCGGGTGTTCCGGGCAATGGTGATACCGGCGGCTGCGCCAGTGATTTGGATTCAGCCGCAACCGGAGCCGCTACCATAACCAGACGAGGCGGAGCGATTACTGATTGGACCATTACTCCTACGAGTTTCTCCTCTAGCGCGACCATGGTGCAATATTCTGTTACTTTTACCGCCAGCACCACTTTAAATGTCGGCGATAAAATACATTTTAATTTTCCAGCAGTTGGCTATGCTTCACCTTTAACTGGCGCCACGACTTCATTGCAAACGATTGTTGAAGGCGGTACGGCGCAGATCGCTGCCGACGCCATAGCAGTTTCAAATGCTAATGGCACTAACCAAATAATTTTAACCGTAAGCGGCGGCGAGATTGACCCGGCCGCCACTTCCACGGTAACTTTTACAGTCGGAAATATTACCAATCCGACTAAAGGAGCTTATCAAGGCTTTAAAGTATATACTACCATTGCCGGCGGCGGCCTGGTTGACGGGTCATATTGGGGCGAACCGGCCATGGGCGATAACTCGCCGCCGCCGGTTGAAACTATCCAGATCGGCGGCGATAATACCGTTACCGGCACGGTAAAAGTCAGACGCGCTAACGGTGATTTAGAAACAGTTACTCAAGCGGAAGCCAGGCAACTGCAAGTCGGTATGGGTTGCCCTGATCTGCAATTTTTCGCCGGAACGGTAAAAGTAGCTGATAACGGCACTTTTACTTATAGCAATTTAATCAGCGCCACTTATATATTATTCGTCATGCCTTTCTCTAGTACTAATTCCGAGTTTTTTGCCAACTACATTCCGCCCTCCCAGTTGCAAATAAATGCTACCGGCGCTGAAACCATTACGGTCACCCCAACCTTTGAAGTGCCGGATGCGGAAATCCGCGGCACAATTACCGGAGGAATAGAAAACGGCACCGAACAAATTTCCGTCAGAGGCTATACGGGCGCGGTTCAATCATTTTCACCGGTTTTTAACGGTCCAGACTATCTAACTGAAGGCTTGAGCGCTACCGGCACCGGCTATTTTAAATTGCCGGTTAAATCAGGCGATACCTGGCAGATTGCCATTGAAGCCAACAATGGAACCATTTCCAGCGGCGGCACCCAATATTGGACGCCGGCGGTTGATCCGGTTTTTATATCAGCCGGCACCGCCATTACTACGCTTAGTCCGGTCGCTTTCGCGGTCGCCGACAAAACATTAAACGTAACTTTAAGGCGCAGCTCTGATAATTCGGTCATTGACGAAACCACTCCGCCTATGCCTTGCTTAGGCATCCGGCGGTCCGGCTCTGACATGAAAGGGCCGGGCGGGCAAGGCGTCTGCAGTACTACTTTAGTCAACGGCGTAAAAGTCTATCAACTCAAAGTTCCGACCGGCGCTTTTTCTATCCAATTGATGATGCCGGGCGGATTTAAAGAATATCCGGTCAATATTTTAAGCACTGATACTACGGTTAATAAAACCGTGGTGGTTCAGCAAGCCACTACCTACATTACCGGCACGATACATGACCCTGAAGGTTTCCATATTAATGGAGCTTCGGTAATGGCGCAAGGCTCAAACGGCAGTTTTAACCAAACCTTAACCAATACCTCCGGCGTTTATACGCTATATGTGCCGGTAGGCACCTACCGGGTAGAAGCTTTTGCCCCAGGTTATGGCCCCTTAGGCGCTATTACGGATATAAGCGTGCTCTTAGGAGCTAATGCCACTGGCAAAGATTTTACCATTTCCGCGGGAAATTTTAAGACTATTAAAGGACAGGTACATACCGGAGCGACCAATTATGAAGGCGTGCATATGCATGCTTTCGGTTCCAGCGGCCAAAACAGCACTATGACCAGAAGCGACGGCACCTATACTTTAAGAGTGCCGGCCGGAACCGGCTATACGATTGACGCCTGGTCGGAAAGCATGGGTTTCATCGGTAGCTTAACCAATGTTGATGTATCAGGTAATGTCACCGGCAAAGATTTCACGCCACAAGCGCAGGGATATCTGCAAATTAAAATTACCGGAGGCAATACCTATGGCTTGGACAAAATTTTTGCCTGGGCTTTCAACCCAACGACCGGTAAAGGCAATGGTTCAGATACCTGGACGGCAACTACCAGCAATGCGGACTTAGTCACAAAATTTAATTTGCCGGCCGGCGATTATCGCCTTGACGTTGGCACGCCGGCTTTCGGCAATCTAACTTCGCTAGCCGCTAATATTGACGCTACCACCACTACCATTGTAGCCGATGCGACTTCCGAAATTACCATTGCTTTACCGGAAATAATAACTTTAAGCGGCGTTACCAGAGCGAACGCCACGGTTTGGGCGTCAAGAACCGACGGCCCGGGAAAATTTACCACCACGGCCGACGCTACCACCGGCGCTTATTCAATGAAAATTCCTTCCGGCTATAATTATATGGTAGGCGCGAATTTAACCGGCTATACCAGCGCGCCGGTAACTTTATCCGCGGTTGCCGTTGATACTACCCAAAATTTAACTTTAACCGCCTCTTCGGATACTATTTCCGGCACGGTAACTTCCGGCGGCGAAGCTCTAAGCGAAGGTTTTGTCTGGGCGGTAAGAGCTAATAACACCGGCTGGATGGGTTCAGAATTAAGCGGCGACGGCACTTATTCATTAGCCGTTGATTCCGGCAGTTGGACGGTTTATGCCGACGCGCCATGCAAAACTCCTTCCAGCGGCACAGCCCAAACAGGCGCGGGCACGGTAAATATTTCTTTAACCGCAATTAGCGGCTGCAGTTATAACGCGCCAGAAATGAACAGTATGACGCCGACTACCGGCGGAGTCGTTTCCCAGTCCGATGTCTCCGTGAACATTCCGCCCAACGCTTTAGGCACTGGCAGCTCCAATGTTTCCATGACCGTGGCTAAACCGTCAATTATCCCTCCGTCCACCTTAAATGCTTCTCCGATCGGCACCTCAACTAAAAGGATTTTAGTTACCGACTCTAACGGCACCGCGGTTACCAGCTTAAGCAATTCAATTGAAATTTCCATTACTTACAGCGATTCGGATATCCCGGCCGGCTCGGAAAATAATTTACAGCTGGCATTTTGGAACACTTCTTCTAATACCTGGGATCCGGTAGCGGCCACGCTTGACACTACCAACAATACCTTAACCGCTAAAGTTGACCACTTAACCGATTTCGCGCCGATTGTCCCGACTGCCGATAACGCGCCGGAAACGCCAACCGGCCTAACTGCGGCCAAAAGCGGCAACACCACGATTGATTTATCTTGGACCGCGGTTAGCGGCGCCACTAGCTATTTAATCTATAAAGACACATCCGCCAGCGGCAGTTTTCCTTATTTGGCTTCCGGCACCGGCACGACATACTCCAGCACCGGCCTTTCCGGCGGAACCGCTTATTATTATAAAGTAAGCGCCTCAAACTCAAGCGGCGAATCAACTGCTTCCGACGCGGCCACGGCCACCACTTGCAGTACTGTAGCTAACGGAACAGTTTCCGGCGCCGGTTGTACTTTAACCTGTAATTCCGGCTATACTAATAGCGGCGGAACCTGTGTAGCGGCTAGCAGTGGTGGTGGCATTATGCCATCTGGCAACAGTAATCAAACTCCGGCCGATACCGCAGCCGAAGAAACGCCGGCCGCTGCTTTAGAGTCCCCCGCAGAGTCACCCGCTAAAACCACAACCGCCTCCGAACTAACCGCTACTGCCGCGCAAAAAATCGTGGCCATGGCGGCTGAAGCTGCTGAAATAATTAAATCAGATATTAATAGCTTCTTAGGTAAATTCGGCTTTAAGCGCGATTTAGCTAAAGAAGATGTAGCCGTTAAAAAATATGTTAAAGACTTGATTAAGGGCGCTAAAGGCATAACTGCGGAAAAACAAAACGCCTTAAGCAACTTTATCGCTTACGGTACTTACACCACGGTTAAACTTGGCGAAGGTGAACGCGCCGGCGTGATTAATTCTTATAAATCCACTTTCGGCAAACTGCCGGCTACAGCGGAAGAATGGTCTGATGTCATAAAAATCGCCAATGGCAGATGGCCTACGGCCAGAGATAACAAATCAGAGAATGCCTCAACAGAAGCTTTTAAAAAAATATATAAACGTTCGCCTAACCGCGCTAATGCCAACGATGATGCCGCAGTTACCGTAATTGCCTACGGCTTAAGGCCGGCTAATAGAAACACTAATAGTGAAAAAGCCGCCATTAAAAGCTTTAAGGCAATTTACGGCTATGCACCGGTTAGCGCAACCGCTTGGGATATTGTAAGAGCCATTGCTTATTCCGGAGCTAAAAGATAAAAAAACAATATAAATAATAAAAACACCTTCTATTAAAAGAAGGTGTTTTTATTTACCCCCTTTAACAAAGGGGGCTAGGGGGATTTTATGTTTTTGCCATATCTTCCGAGTTCTTAAACCCCCTTTATCCCCCTTGTTAAGGGGGATATTATTTTTATAGCACTGCTTCTTTGGCCGCTTTGGCGACTTTGAATTTAACAACGGTTTTAGCTTTAATCTGAATGGATTCGCCGGTGGCCGGGTTTCTGCCCATTCTAGCGGCGCGGTTGATCTTAACTAATTTGCCTAAGCCAGGAATGACGAACTCGCCGTTCTTCTTAACCTCTTTTAAGGCTAAGATGGCCAACTTTTCCATAAAGCTGGTGGTGTCTTTCTTGCTCATGCCGGCTTCAGCCGCCATGGCATCCATGATTTGAGACTTGGTCATTTTTGACATAATTTTTCTTTTACCTCTCGTTAAGCGAGAGAATATTTAAAATTGTTAATAAGCCCGATATCTATTGAACATTATACACCATAATCAAAAAAAAGCCAATAAAATAAGGAGTTTTATTATAATAACATAAAAATTAAGCTAAGATTAAATAAAAAAGGCACAATACGCTAAAAGCCATATTGTACCTTAACTTGGAATAAAATTATTTAAATCCAGTTTTTTACTTGTGAGGCACACCTCCAAACGGCTTTTTCCATAATGCTTATAGCCTCGCCGATTAAGCCATCTACCGGCGCGAGCATATGCCCGAACTCAAATCCTCGATTGCCAGACTTTATTATCCATTCCCTAAAGTTAGGCGCGTCCTTTACCCATTCATTGCCCGCATAGGATATTATTTTAGGCGGATCAGGCTCAAGCCAGATATGCTTGCGATCCGCTATAATTACGCACGGGGAACAATAAATAAATTCGGAAATTAAACTTGCATTATGCCTTACATTATGCTGTTTATGCCCGAATTCAATAAAAAAATAATCACCTCCTCTTGAGTTCATTCTAAAAAAAATCGGAGTATTGCCATCCGGAAGCTTCTCTTTAGAAATTATCACTCCGGGCGGTAATTTTTTATCCTTTTCAAACCATCCTTTTCTATTTATCGTCAACAATAAATAATTACAAAAAGAATTTAACTGCACAGTTTCCTTGGACCACGCCCCCCAATAATATTCCGACTTTCTCATTTGATTTAAAGGTCCCATCTTTACCTCCTTTTCTGATTGTTAGTAAAAATATGTTTCTTTATCAAATTTACTGGCACAGATTTTATATTGAAGTTCGGACAGAATTCAAAAAAAGGTTTTAAGCCAGCTTTTAAAAGCGCCCCCAGTCCCCGCTTTTAAAAGCCAAAATTCCTTTGCGGGCAAAGCCCGACTTTAGGCGATTTCAAGTTTTTCCGCGGGCGAAAGCCCGCTCCGCACGTTCGTGCGGTTTGGCGGCAAATTCTTTTTGTTATTAGAAGCTAATGCTAAATATTAAAGGCTGGCTGTGCTATAACACAATAATCCAAATCTTCTTTAATGTCAACTTTTTTAAATATTTTTTCCGTTACCTTATTATCCTTTTTGGCTGTGCCATATTTAATATGATATTCAATATTTCTCTCATCACAAAAATCAACTACAGTATTAGCGCAATCATTATAAAATTCTTTATTATCCTGGTATTCTGAAACTTTTACATTGTAATTTAACTTTCCAAAGACTATCTTATCAACAAAATCCAGCTTATTTAAAATTTGTTCCAAGCTTTGCGGCACTAAATTTGGCGTCGGATATGGCTCCATGCTAACCCAAGTTTTTAGGCCTTTTTCGTGCAAATATTTTAATGATTCAATTCTTTTATTGTAAGGCGCCGCTCCGGGCTCAAAGGTATCTTTAAATTTTTTATCCAATGAAACTAGGGTTATGGCATATTCGTTGTTAATACTATATTTTTTCTTATCAGCTAATTCTTTCGGAAATATCCCTTTGGTTAAAACCGTGCATCGTATGCCGTTGCTATTCAATTTTTCAATTATTTTTAAAGTTAGGCTAGAAATTTCCGGCTGATTAAACATAAAAGGATCAGTAGTAAAACAAAGGTGAACCACTTTTATTTTATTTTTCAGCCTGGGTATTTCTTTATCTAATATTTCTAAAGCATTGCTAACGATTTTTGGTTTTATCCAATCTTTATAATCCTTGATAACTCCGCACCTTTTTTTCATATTCATGGCATAGCAAGGGAACCGACAGCCATGAGAACATCCTTCCGCGTGATTAATGCAATAATCAGCGTATTCTACGCTGCTTTTATATAATAAAGATTTTCTTTGAATTTTTTGCATGGTGATTTTTTATAATTATATTATAGCAAAAAATTTACTAAATATCGAATGTGCCTTGGAACATTTTATCTTTCTCTTTTTTAGATAAACTTTGGAACAATGTCCCGTCCAGCTTAATTTTTTTATAAATATCATCAATTATTCCTTTAGCACCAGTATTTCTAGAAAGAAAAATGAGATAATATTTATTTCTCCCTTTATTGTAGCAAATATCAATAGTTTTAGCTCCAAGTTGATATTTTTCTATCACCTTATCATTGTGATCAGCTACTATATTCAAATAAAGTTTTAAATTTTCTTTTTCTTCACTTGATAAATTTTTCCAATCATCTCCGAAAAATTCCTGGATTCTTCTTAGATTACCAATCGCTTTCTTTTTTATGTCAATCGGTAATTCTTCATCACATTTTTTTCCAAAAGCGTAGCACCTTTCTACGCCTTTGCAGATATAATTTATTAAAAATTCCTTTGCAATATTTGGGATATTAAACGCTTTTTCAAGCATAGCTCTGGAAATACTTATTCCATCCGGATCAATAAAAAAGAATACAGGAGCTCTGCCGGCAATAATCGTCAAAACGTCATCTATTTTTTTATTAATGTCATCATTAAATATTTCAACATTAAGACCCTCGTCTATATACGGCTTAACAAATTTTTCCAATTCTGAAAATATTTTTTTATCTTCCTCAATAAAAATACACTTTATATCTTTATTATATTTCTCTTTAACCAATTTCGCCAATTCTAAGGCTACTAACGGCGAGCCCAATACGGAATCCTCCTTACCCTCATTATGATATTTCCCTCGACCGGCAAAACAGTCGACAAAATACATTTCACGGCACCAACTCTGTTTGGCCAATATCTTGGCCCAAGCATGCAAATAATCCTCCAAAATTTTTAATTTAGTTTTTGTTTGTGGTTTATTAGTAATATCCCAAAAATCTTTATTATTCATATATAAATATTATACACGAACAAAATACGAAAGTCAATATTATTAAATTTTTTCTATTACTACTATTTCCTTCATCAAACCATACAGCCAATAAACTTCTTCTATTTTTTATTCTTAATAAAATTTAATAACAAATCATCACTTTTATCTAATTCTAATTTTTTTATTATTCTATCCCTGATTTTTTGATAATCAGCCCCTATAAGAGATTGAAATTTATCAGTACCGATGCCATATTGAAAAATAAAAAATCTATTATAGATATTCCTCGTTATTGAATCTGTAAATTGTAAATGATATATTAAGGCGACTTGCTGTTTTTCATTTGGTAATATTCTTTTACAACTTTCGGCGGCAAGCTGGCATGCACCCCGAAATTCGGACACGATATTCCACATAAAGCGGTAATGGTTTAAAATAAAGAGGATAGAATTAATAAACTAAAAGCCTGCCAAAAATATGGCCAAAAAGATAAGCCAGGAGATTA
>JBAZRI010000010.1 GCA_041662965.1 Patescibacteria group bacterium
GTAATAACTATCAAGAGTTACTACATCTCTATTGGCGGTAGTCCGTGCGGCTACAGCCACGCTATTGTTATTCTGGAAATCAGACATTGTAAGTTTTCCTCCTCTTACCTTACAAGTGAACCTGCGTTAAAATTCCGCAGGTTGTTACATATCACACCAGTACCGAATGTACTTGAGTGTTGCGATATGTGCAGTTGCTGTGTTGTTGCGGATACCGAAGTATCCGACTAACGGAGTAGTGGACGTTGTGGCACTAGCCTTATAGCCCACTTCAACACCGTTATAGTAGTAACGGGCATTACCGCTACTATCTAAGGCCACGCGCAATACCACATCGGTAGCCGCCACGGGGGCGCAGGAAGATGGCAGTATTGTTCCACCTTCTGTATTGGCTTTGGTATTTACGATGTACCAGTATTTCGTGGTCTGGTTGGTATCGAAGCAGAACATCGCGGCATTGGTAGCGGTATCAGTTACGGTTGTGCCACTGATAGTAAAGGGCAAAGCACCGCTACCTTCACTAACCGCGTCACTGAATCCGACATTAATAGCGACTGTGGTTACAACATCTAACTGGAAGCGCATTTCTACTACCGGATTCTTGGCCGGATACCACCAGATACCACCAGCCGACATCGAGCAGGTCTTGGTATCAGTAGCCGCCGTAGTGAGAGTTACCCCACCGGAAGCTAACGCTACCGCAGATGTAGTATCAATGTAGTTGGTATATTTATTAGTGGCATCGAGGGCTAATTCTGTGAAGTCATAACTAACGAACTTCTTTACCGGATTCAAATTGCCCTCAATATTGGGTTCTTGCGCGGCATCACCCGTAAATACCAGTTGACGGGCTACTTTTACCTGGTCACTCATGTTAAAACTCCTTCATCCTTAATTATTTAGAGTCGCATTGGAACGGCATATCGCCTACGACTTTCTGTGTTTATCTACGTAATCGTCATGTCTACGCCGGTAATCTTTGGCGTAGTCCCGTTTATACCCTGCGGAGTGTATGCCCTTAATCTCGATTTTAGAGGGCATTGTGGGAAGTTTACGCATACTGTCACCGCAGCAAAGCGGAGAGGCCGCGTTAAGTCCCTGAATAACCTCTTGTTCGGTTTGGCATTTATCACAGATATAAAGATATAAGGGCATTTATCACCTCACTAAGATTTGCGGGTATAGAAGTAGGCTCCGAAAGTAGCGCGGATAACGTCCACGCCGTAAAAGCCGGAAGTGTTGATGACGTCAGCGTGCCGGCGCGGTTCGCGCCAGGTCTCGACATCCATCGGGGACTGTACCGCCAGTCCGATAGCCTCTCTGTGCAGTACCGCGCCATAGTTGCCGGTGGTGGCTGCGGTCAGGTTGTTGGTGACAAAGACCGGCAGATCGTAAGCGTCAATGCGTCCGCGATAACCGGCGATACGCAGGGGGTTAGTGCTGTAGTCGAAAGTCATGAACTTGTCAATCTTCCTCATATCAGCAACCATTGACGGGTCGCCCACGCAAGACCTGTCAGCCGGAATGTCAGCCTCGTCCAGACCTTCCATGATGCTCAGTAAAAGGTCATCGGTGAAAGTCTGTCCGTCACTGCCGCGCCAGGTGGAAGTCAGACTAGAGAACAAAGCGCAGGTGTCGCCATCGAGCTTTTTCTTCCAGGCATAAGCGGCATTGTCGGCTAATTTCTCCAGCAGACCGGAGACCTGTGTCTGACGCTTTACGCTGTCATCCATTGAGACCGGGACTTCCCACCATACGTCAACGGTAATGGCCGTATTGGAAGTGGTAACGGATGTATTGAGGTTAGTCAATACGCCGTCAGAACTGGGGTCAACGGCTGCGCCGGTGAGTTCGGTCATCACGGGAATATAGATATAATCGCCCATAGTCATTAACGCACCCCATTCGGTGCTAACGACTTGTTCGGCTACCAATCCCCTGCGGGTATGGTCAAGGACCTTAGAACTCCATATCTGGGGTACTAATTCCCCGGTTAAAGCATCGGTTGGTTGTCTAGTAGCAGGCCAAGCCATAGTAATCCTCCATTAAAAGTATTATTTCAGGAGTGCTTAAAAAGACATTTTCGCAATTTCAGATTGATGTTGGTTGAGTTCCTGGGGTGACATCTTCTTTACTTGCTCCACTGTCAATCCACTACTACCACCCTTTGTCCTACCACTATCCGGTGCCGTGACGGTTCGTGTAGCCATTGATTCGCCTGGCTTACGCTCTCCGAAACTCTTAGCCAGTTCTTCCATTGCATCTTTGGATTCGCCGCCGTATTTAAGAAGCACGTTAGTATCTACGCTGTACTTCTCCGCCAGTTTCTCTGCGCGGTGTTCCCGGATTTCCTGTCTCTGGGTTAGAATTTCGCTGCGTTCCGCTTCCAGTTTCTGCTTTTCCGCTTCGACTTCGGCTGCCCGTTGCTGTGCCTGTCGTCTTAGTTGAAGTGCCGATAACTTAGCCGGGTCATCTTTAGCCGATTCTTCTTCCGCCCGTAATTGTGCTTCTTCCATTTTCTGTAGCCGTTGAGAAGCCATCTGTGCCGATTTAATGGCATCTTCTGTAGCTTTTCTCAGTCGGCCTACTTCGGCTAAAGCGTCGCTACGAGCTTTAGAAACCATCTTGTTCACCTGATCTGTGGTAAAAGTGGGGTTCTCGTTTGTTGAGGTACTTGCGTTTTGTCCCTCAGAGGTTTTATCGCCCTGATTGACGTTATCGTTTTCGCCCATGAATAAATCCTCCTGTATAATGAAAAAGCCCCTGTTAAAAATTCCAGAGGCTTCTTGCATCCCGTGTTGCTATTCAGTTATTAGGTTTTGTGACTTCTCATGTGTCCGGTAAGACCGAGTTTACTTTCACAGGTCTTACCGCATACGGTACAGGTAAGTTCCGGGTTGTCCAGTACCGCTACGCTGGACTGCGGGACACTCAGTATCGGGACACCGGAGACTTCCAAAACTGGCCGGTCAAAGGTATAACCCCTTGCCTCCAGTTTCTGGAATTTGGGAGCCGAATATTTGTTATTCTTGTCCCAGGGGAGACGATGCTCAACAATGCGGGGTGTACCCTCTTTATCCGGTTCTACCGAATACATCACGGTATCCTTGCCTCGTAACATAGTGGGATTCTTTGGTTCCATGTATCCTCCTATCTTAATCCTGATTTCTTTAAGGCATCCTGCGCTGCTTGATAGTCTGACTCCATACCTTCAATGAATGTGGTAGCGTCATTCTTTTTGTGCACGTGGTCAAGGGGTAAAACCCTAATTGAGGCAGGAGCATAATTTACCAACCAATCATCAAGGTCGGGGTGTTCTTTGCGGTAGGCTTCTCTTTGCTTGCCTTCGGTCGGCAGCTCCTGGTAAATACCGTAGAGCTTCTCTACCTGGGCCGTGGGGATTTCGTCAAACTTGATGGTATCTTGCCAGCCCTTCTTATCCTTGATGAGAGTGTAGAACTCAGGATTGTCTTTTAGATACCGCTCCCGTTCATAGCCGGAAGAGGATAACTTGCTGTAATACTCGACATAGTTTTCAATGAACCTGTCGGGGAATATCTCCCCATAAGCCTGTCTGCGATAATAGGCGTCCTTGAACTTCGGGTTGGACTGCAGCATTGACTTGCGCAGCTCCGCCCGCTGTTCTTCACTTCCGGGGGCATTATCGTAGCGGTCGAACCAATCTTTGTATTGCTCGTAAATCTGGTCGTATTCTTTAGCCGGTATCTTGCCGGTGTCTAAGGTAGCCCAGACACTACCACCTTTGTCTTTTTGCAGACGGATTACTTCCGCGTCAAAGTCGGCGTTCTCTTTGCGGAAGCGTTCTTTCCAATAACCATAACTGGGCAACTGATTGTAATTCGCCCACTTATCCAGCATGACCTCAGAGACGCCCAGTTGATAGCCGTCCCGCTTGATTCTATCAACGGCATAGTCGGGATTAGATTCAAGATATTTCGCTCTGGCTTGCTCTCTCAGTTTATCGTCCACGATATAGGACTCAGACTGCCTGTCACCAAAAGCTAGATATTCTTTATCTTCGGTATCCCACTTGACATTGATTTCCAGTACCGGCACCTTAATATCTTTGTCCATCGGAGTCCAGTTAAAAGTATCTTCGCTGGTGGCCCAGTCATTCAATTCGGGATGTTGGATACGGAATAAGATAGCTTCGGAGCTTCCGGAATGGTAGTCTTTAATAATGTGTCCGTAATCCACGTACTGGCTGACTACATTCTCCGGAGAGTTTTTAGAGTAGGCTTCACGCCGGTATCTATCATCGGCATACTGAGGATTAGCAGATAAGAAATCAGCGCGGGCTTTTAACCGTGCTTTATCGTCCTCAATATAGTTTGCTGAGTCACGTTTGCCGAAAGCATCGTACTGGTCGTCAAGGTCCCGCCACTTGCTCGAGATTTTTAGAGCGTTGATATTGTCGTCAATCGGTTGCCAGCCCCAGTTTTCCTCTCCCCATGCTTCCCATTCAGGATTCTCCAACCGGAATAACTTTGCCTCAGCACTACTGGATTTGTATTTATTAACAAGGTCGTTATACCCGAAGTACGGGTCTATCAAGTTGCGTGGTGGTAAGCCTAAACCCATTTGTTCCAATGGTATATTAAGTTCCCGCGCCCACTTCTCAACTAACCCGTAGGCTTCTCTGGTCTGTACCCTGCCGCCGTATCCCCATATAGCAAGTCTGGCATCATCTTCAGGATGAGCCGCTCGGTATTCCCTGCGCCAATCTTTACCGAATTCGGGATGAGCTTCAATAAAAGCCTCACGCTCTTTGTCCGTCTTGAGCTTCTGGTATTCCTGCCAGAGAGGAATCATATCGGCTGGTACTTCGCCGTTGTCTATATCATCCTGTTTCATGTCCTTGTACGACTGGTAAGGCAAGTTCCAGTAACCTCGCCCCAGCTTATCTATATCATCAGCACGGCGGATGTAAGCGGCGTCCATACCGTTAGTCAGTTTTTTGTTATTGTAGGCTTCCCTTATGCGCTCGTAGGTATCTTGGCCGTACTTATCAATAAAGCCCTGAACGGCAGCGTCTTTAGCGTCCCAGTCCATATCACCGTTAGCTTTGGTATAATCACCAAACACTACAGCGTCATAATCGGCCTGAATCTTGTCGGCATTCCAATCGTACTTCTCTTTGCGTTTTTCCTGGCTGGCTTCGATAGCGTCAATGATTTCCTGATTCTGTTCGTCAAGTACATCTGCAGTAATGGAATACCTTTTAGCCGCGTCACTCAGCTTTTCCGACATCTCAGTGGTAGTCAGTTCCCCATTGCGGACACGCTCTAGTATACTATTGACCTGCTCATAATAAGCGTCTCTGTTCTCCGTAGTACCAGTCTGCCATCTCTGGTAATCAGGAGCGTTACGGAGATTAGAATCTATCTGAGCTTCGTCGTACTTCTCTTTGAATTCAGGGTAGGTCTGCAGGAGATAATCTTTCAATGACCGCGGCAGCATACCGTAAGTCAATTTGCCCTTGCCTTGCGCTTCCAGTATCTTCGGCATCTCTTCAGGTGTGAAGTGCTTTGCCAGCACGTCCTGAGGCAGGCGGTCAATATAGACCTGCGCCTGGTCATAGGCTTTCGTCCATGCCCCACTGACATAAGCATTCATACCCAGAATCTGAGTTATCGGCAGCAAGATTTTATCCAGCATGGTCTCCGGTATTTCGTTGTCTTTAGCCATGCCGGGGATCATCCAGTTTATGCCCTGTTCCATCCACATAGGTTCAAACTTGGTTGCGGTGTATTTGGCGAAGGCTTCGGGATTCTCCCACGCCCAGTCTGTAGGGTTGCCGTTCTCATCAGTGGAAATGGGGTAGCCCATAAAGTCTTTGTTGGTCGCCATTTCTAAAGCGGTACCAACGAATGGCGCGCTTCTCTTGAACCACCAGTTGATATACGGCGCATACCATGAACCCTGTCCGGTCTTCATCATGGTTACAAAGTCCACCGGAGCGTTTTCGCCGTTGCTCTCGATATATCTATCAATGACATTAGCCAGTGAGGTAAGACCCATCCAGAAGCCGCCCAGCTTGAAGTTAGCGTTCCCTATCTGCGCCTTCATAAACTGGCTGCCGTTCCAGTCGGTCTCGCCGTTAATCGGGTCGGTAATTACTCCAAAGCCGTTTTGTACCGCTTCCAAAGCTTCATCACCTGTCTTGCCTTCCAGTACCGCCTTGCCGTAGTTGAAAGCGGAGAAGTAAGCAGCTCCGGCAGTGGCCATACCCGCAATAGCTTTTCTCGCCATGCCGCCGGTATAACCGCCTCTGAAGATGTCAGCCAGTACGGTCATACAGGCCCGGGTATAGTTGGGAGCAAACCAGATAAAGGACTGCTCCAACTGTCTTACAGTCAACGGTACTCCCAGAGACTTGGCATCGGTAATACCGGTAATCAGGTCAAGATGACGTGCTAACTGGAATTCCTTGCCGTTCTTGATAGCTTTAGGAGCCAGTATCTTCCAGAATTCATCACGTATCATTTCACCGGCACACAGCCAGGAAGTCTCGAATCTCTGGAAAGGCTGTAAGGGCAATTTCGATACTCCCTTTTCAAATAATCCGCCGACACCGCCTTTCAGTTCCGAGACATTAATCCAGTCCACCACACGATTAGAGCCGCCCGCATTGATTCTTTGAATGACGCTGGATTGATTCTTTCCGATGTAGCGGTAGAGTATTCCGGGGTCAAAGAATGTCCCGATATGCCACAGGTAGGTCTTCGCCCATGCGCCCATGAGTTTAGCCCCTACTCTGGGATTAACCAGCAAATAAGCATGAGCCAAACCGAGCGAAGGAAGACCCTGAATTAACGGGCCCGAAAAGTCAGCCGCCGCCTTGGTGATTCTCAATACGGAGTTAATATCAGCCGTAACCTTTAGTACGCTACTGCCCTTGTCATGCCCGAAGAACTTATTAAAGCTGTCTATCCATTCCTGTGACCAGACTTTACCACGAGCACCGAAGGGAAACATCACATTGCCTTCGCCGATACCAGGTTGTTTTACCCTCTCCCATGCCCTGGCTTTGGCTGCGGTTGCCTGAGTAAATACATTACGTCTATCCTTGATAATCTCTTTCAGGTCTTGGGATAGCTCTCTTAATCCCGCTCTATTGGTTTCTCCCAGCCATTCGTTATACTTAATCCAATCATTGAGACTGGTGACTTCATCGGTAAGTCGAGCTATTTCATCGTCGGCTACGTCGATACCCTTCTCGACATTATTGATTAGCGTATTCTGTTTACCGAGTAGTTTCTTGGCATCATCAAGGGCAGCTCTACCAAAAGCAATATCTTCATCAACCATTCCAGCGATACGCTTCTTAGCGATATTGACATCAGCTTCTAACTCGGCGCCCAACTGCCTGAGTCTGTCGGTAGGCGTTCCCTGCGGTTTTACTACCTTGCCAGATAGTTTCGATATGCCCTCCACCGGAGGCATATCGAAAGTCCAGACACCTTCAGTAACAGGTTTATTAACGTATTGTGCGCTATCTAGCGGCACTCGTGTCGGCACATAGTCAGGGTCAGCATACCTGCGTAATCTCTCAGCCAGTTCAGGGAAGTTTCTTTCCACAGACTTGAATGTTGTCTCGGTTAATTTTTCCCCACGGATAGCCCTCTGCACCGCTTTGTTGAAGTCGGTAATATCCTTGAGCATATCCTGGGATATCTCGGATTTGGGTATCCACCAGTTGCCATCGGCATCCTGAAGCCAGCCTTTAGCCGGTATCTTACCTTCGTCCAGTACCGCTTTTTCAAACAGATTAGGGTAGCGTTCCAGCATACGAGCCTGAAGGTCAATCGAATATTTATTTACATAAGCCGTTGTTCTGGCATCGGCTATATGGCGGTAAGCTGTTCTGATATAGTCCATAATGGACTTTTCAATATGGGGGTCGTAGATAACACCCAACTGCATACCGTCATACATAGTCTCCATGCGTCTGTGTTTGAGATAGTCAGTTGTCTTGGCGTTCTTGATAATCTCCCCTTCAGGTGTTTCCTGCCCCAGCACTACACGATGAATCCAGTCGTCGGTAATGGTCTTCGGTGCCACACCCTCAAGCTCTGTTAATGCCAGAATAGTCTTGTTGATTTCATGGACTCTGGTAACATAGGCCAGTGAGGAAGACACATAACTATTGCTTACCGGGTCGAAAACAAGCCGTCCCATACCGTCCCAGTTGTACGCTTCGGGATGAGTGAAGACGTGCTCTAAAGTTCCGGCCTCTTTGGTTCCGGCATATTCAGGTAGTAGCCTATCAACCATGCTCTTGCTGAATACCCGTTCCGATTCTTTCCCGGTACCGAATCCTAAAGTTCTGGTAATATTGCGGTCGAGAGATAATAACTCCTGGTATTTGGCTCCGGCCACATTGTAACCGCGTCTTAAAATCTCGTTATAGCCGATAGCGGCACGCCCTACCACATCCTCAACCATCTGCGATTCTTTGTTGATAAGAACACGATAGCCCAGCACTTTCTCAATACCGGATTTCCCGCCCGGTAGTTTAGAGATACCTTGCAGGGCTTTTTTCTGCCAGTTATCTACCAGTACGCTCTTGATGATAGTCTCATGGTCGGGCAACTTTAAGGCGTTCTCGACTACCTTAGAGTTGGAAAGTATCTTCTGCACGGCTTTTTCGCTGAGTTTAGCCCCTATCTTCTGCACTCCAATAACGCCCAACTCAAGCGGTTTAGCCAGTCCACTTTCAATCGCGATAGCTCCGGCAGCCGTTCTTTCCGCCACCTTGCCGATTACCGGTATCCTGCTAGTGATTTTAGCCCCCAGGCCGAAAGCCCCACCGATGGGTATCATGTAAACAGGATTAGTATATTGACCAACTTTTAATGTCCATTTCTGATACGGGTTAGTTTTCTCCAAATACTCATCCCACAAAGTGGCAGAGTCTTGAGCTATATAAAAACCGGCCACACCATACTTTTGCGATATTTCTAAAATCCTCGTCATCGCATATCTGTCAGCATCATCGTTAATTCCAAAAACAGATTTAGCCGCCGCTTGCCCTGCTACCAAAGCGGACTCCCACGGCCTGTCAACGTATTTATTCAAATAAGCTCCGGCCACACCAAAAGTAGCCTTAATTACATTAAAGTAGCCCTTGTAATCAGTGAGGATATTTTTAGGATTTTTGATGAGATTGCCAGCATAATCTATAGCCGTTTGCATATAATTCTGCTTGGCTATATCAGTCACGTCGGGGACTTTCCACAACTCGTCCAATTGCTCATTAGTTATCTCGGGGAAGAGAGTAGTTATCAGGTTTTCAGTATCGTCATTACGCCCGATGCTCAATATTTCACCGAGAAACTTTTCCGGGTCGGCATCTATCTGTTCCAAGAGTCCGGTTATATCCTCACCGTACATCTCAGGACTGTAAATCGGGGCTAGTGCCTGTTTTATCCGCTTATAATCCGCAGTCATTATCTCTATATCAGCATCGGTAAGCGGAGCTTCATATTGCGGTAGTGATTCAGCATAAGCCTGCTGGAATGCCTCATAACCCTGGTTCACCAGAATGTCATACAGTTGTGGAGATTCCGCTTTTAGTTGCTCCCGTAACTGCTGAACATGAATATTGTCTTGTGCATTAGCTTCTTCCAAACCCTGAATAAGACGCAAGTCAGTAGCAGTCAACTCTGGTGCTGACAAACGATTAATACTGGACATGGTATCAGAGACAGTAAGCGCCTGGTCTTCCATCTGCTGTAGTTGTTCACGGGTATATGACACGCCCTCAGGAGATAGCAGCGTGTTGTCTTCGTTTATCGTCCAGCCGTCAGGGGTAACGAAATTCAATTTATAACCGCCATCAGTTTCGACGTCGGGAATAATATTAACCATCCAGTCCGGCTCTATATCAATACCATATTCCGCGGCCTCTTTACTGGTCAGCTTCCGGGGTTTCATTAGCTGCTGTTGTTCAGCTTTGAAAGCATCGGGTAACTGTTTGACCAGTTCCTTGGTATCTTCCAGACTGGTGCCGTATTGTCTTAATAAATCAGCTACTTTAGCCATTAGCGTATTAATTCCTCAAGTTTGAATACCAGTTCTTCAACGGCCTCATCCGTTTCTTCAGGTTGGATATATCTGCTGCGAGATAAATGGTCTAATTTACCAATGAGAAGATGTATCGCCTCATGTTTTGCGCTTAATGCTACGTGCTTGTCAGGGTTATTTTTATCATCACTATTCAGTCGTACAGTAGCCACCATGTTGTATTGGTCTAATTCATACTGAGCGAAGCAACCTTTTAGCGGTGTATACTCGAAATAGACTTTATATCCAGTTAATCCGAATTTCTGTTGCCACTTCTTAAACTCTGACTGGAATAACTTAAAGTCTTTATTCAAACTACACCCCTGTTTGATTACGCCCTAATAATTTACTCAGTACAGTACGCGGGTCTACTTTGGGTTTGACAATGCCGTCTAACTCCGCCGGCAGCTTGTCCTCTCTGACACAGCGTAAAACTGATTCTTTATTCCACTTCTTCGCCATTACTTCGCCTCCGTAGTGGCCGTTACTTTGGATACTCCGCCCCTATCCCCGGTCAAGGCCATTAACCCCTGCATATTGGGCTTGGCTTCTTCTTTGGGCGTTGGTTGTGGCATCATGGCCATACGCCTTTGTCTGCGCATCACCACTACGTTTTCCGTTAAGATGCGGCTCATTTCGTTCTTAATATCCGCATCTATGCCCGTTAGTTCCTGTGCTTCCTCGGCATAACTCAAGGCCATGTCCAACATTCCAATAGTGGGGTCGGCTTGTTTGGCTTTCTCCATCTCTAATTCTCGTATCATGCCGTCCGGGTCTTGTACCTGTAGTGTGTCCTGTAGAATGAATCGCTGTGGTAATAGCCCTCTCTGGGCATTGGCAATAGCTACGTTAGCGATATTCTGCTCCTGGGAATTAAGCATGGGGACATAGGTTATCCGGTAGGTTGACGGGTCGCCTAACTGCTCGGCAGAATAGCGGTGTTTCATACCGCGTATACCGAAGTCTATCTCTTTGGACTTCTTTATCTTGCCCAGTTTTATATACTGGTCAATTATCATTCTCATGGATTTCTGCCGGAAGTCAGCTAGCGAATCCTGCCACGGCTTGAGCTTTTCTACCAGTAAGGCGTTTTGCGTTGTTACCCATAACGCTGTACGTCCCTGCTCGTTGTTCCCCGCTTCGGTATCTGTTACGCCGCCTCTACTAATGGCCTGAGTTATCTCCTGTGAGGCTTTCATATAGGCGTTGTTCAGGTCGCCCCGTTCTATCCTGTGATGTGTTTCACCGATACCGACATTGATTGATTCATCCGGCGCCGGTGGTTTGACCGCGGGGTCACTGGGGTTGGCTCTCTCTTGCTCAAATCCACCTAACAGAGAATCCATAGCCAGACTCTGCGCTATGGACGCGCTGCGGTTGGCTTCGTCGTACAGGTCCCTGTCCAGCCAGTCGAAAGATTCTGATTCATGCTCTAAATAACCTTTGTCCCGGAACTGAAAACCGGCTGAAGTCATGACCACGACAAAAGGAGCTACCTTAAAGGGATTCGGCTTCTCCCCGATTTTCTTTTTAGCCACATAGATTTCTTCTTTGTCCCCGTTCCAGCAGTCTCGTACCTCTAAGTCATTCCCCCCTAATCCTCCAACACTGAAGCCTTCCTGGTCTTGGTATTCTAACTTGAGGGATTCAGCATCGCGGTAAGTGATGTTGCAGTACCACTCGTTAAGCTCGAAGGGACACCATCTCATATCAAGGGGCTGGCAATCTATGATTAAATTATCGTCTTTATCGTAATATAACCACCATCTTGCTCCGATAGGGCCCCGCGTAACTACCTTCTTGGCGTTCCATGTATCCAGTCCCCCGGTTAGTCCTCTTTGCTCACTCAAGAACTCGTCTATCTGTGACCATACATCGTCGCTGAATTGCTCAATAGCGGATATTTTAGTTTTGGGTAACTTGCTACTGGACTGAACTACCGTCTGCCATTGCAGTTTGAGTAGCTTGTCGGCCATGACGTTCGCCTGCCATCTGGGCATATTGAGAGTCACACTAATGGCTTTGGAGATGGTCTTGCCGTCATAGTCTTTTAGCTCGTAGGGATTCTCTAGCCTCTCTTTGGTCTTATCCATACGAACATATAACCCGTTAAGCTCTTTTATCTTATCGTCAACTAATTGCATTATTTCCATATTTATCTCCGATAACTAACACGGGATGTATTTTCTACGTAATTGACACGGGATGATGTACCGCTCTTTACTGTCTCCGGGGTGAAGTCTGAGCCGATGTAACGAAGCGCAGCAAGGTAATGAAAACGGGCTTCGTCTTTGACCTTGTTAGTCGGCTTATTGTCCTGGTCTAACTCCCACATACAGTTCGCTATCATGGTGAGTAGCCCCGTCATATCGGAGAAGATAAAGAGCTTGTTTAGCTCCATCAGTCCGATAACACGGTCTAGCTGGGCGTTGACCTTTGCCAGTTTAGGAGCGATGATAGGCCAACCGTGTGCCGTGTACGCCTGTCGGATTTCTTCTTCTGTGGTCTGGTTGCCGCCTACCCGCTTGATGACGTTGTAGCCCTTAGTAAATTCCTTGAAGTTGTCTACGTGCTGTGCCGCGGATAGACCACCACCCGGGGCATACTCTTTGTAGCAGTAGAAGTTACCCGTTCCCGGGTCTTGTGCGATGAATAGTGCTGCCGGGTTAGCACTCCCAAAGTCATGCCCGGAGTAAATCAGCCAGTTAGCCGGGATGGGAAAACGGTTAATCTTACAGATGCGCTCATTAAACTTCGAATAGACTAGCCAGGACGTTTCTATTTCGTCATCTTCGGCCATAATCTCCCGCCGGTAAGCGTCAAGACTCATATCCTGAGTGATAATGGTCAACGCTTCCTGAGAGATAAAGGGGTTATCATGGGAGCTGCCGTGTATTGCTTCCCACAGTCCGGTAGTATCTTCGAGTGCTTTCTTAAACATCTTCGAAGCATGGCGCGGGTCCCGGGCTTTAGAAGTACCCTGAGACAGTAAAGACGGGGGCGTGAAGATAAAGACCGCATCCCCGTTGTTATCCAGTAACATTGGTGCGCCGACTTCGTTCCATGCATCCTCCGCCATTAGTTGAAACTCATCCAGAATTAACAGATCGGCGAAGTCACCGCGTAAGGTGTCAGCGTTCCAGGCGGTCTTGGCTTTAATGCTTTGCTTAGTGCCGGATAGTGTTATGCTGTGGTCGGATTCGTTCTTCTTGTAGACCCCGGCCTCTATGGGTTCACGCAGTGCCTTGCAGACTTCAAACCAGAAGGCGTCTACCTGCTGGATAGTGGGAGCTGCATACAGGACCCGTTTCCCTTTAAGAAAGGCTTTAACTGCTTTCTTAGCAGCACCAACTGTTTTGCCGAAACGCCGCCCTGCTTTGGCTATAAGGCGTTTCTTAGTGGAGTTAATCAGTAAGTCTTGCTGCGGATGTTCTTTGCTGGACCTTAAATGTACCTTGTACTCATCTTTAAGAGTTATTGCCATCTTCGATTATCCTGATGATTAAAGGCTTATCAGCATTAGAGCCCAGGTCAACCGCCTGTGCTGGTTTCGGTGTCGTATAGCTCATTAGTATTTCAATGGCTTTTAAGTCCCCGCTTATCGCTTTACGGGTCAAGGCATCGGCAATTAGCTGTTCATTAGTCCGGCCATTAGCTGTAATCCGTTCTAATTCCTCTTTAATGCAGCCAATAAGACAATCTTGTTTCTTCGGTCTGCCGGCAGAGGCATGATTACCCTTTGTAAATGGTTTAAGGTTCTTTAAGCTATTCGGATTGACCGCTCGTTTAGCTCTCGATTTATTCGTGATTTCGGTAGACATAAGCACAAAGACCTCGATGTAAAATGCACTAAGGGAATGAGTTAGTTACTGATAAGGAAAGGAAAGGGGGAAAACGTAGTTTTCGCAAAGTAAAGAAAAACAAACGGGAAAGTGTAACTTTTTGTCGCACTTTTGGTTGTAACTTTTATCCGCACTTTTAGTTACGTGTTTTCACTCTCTATCTCTATCTCCTTCTCTATCTCTTTAGGGGGATTGTTAAGGGGTACCTTTATTTACGAGAGTGTTTTTGTCTCTTATATTCCGACTGATATTTAGACCAGTTAAGGATAGCTATTTCATTCTTACGTGTTACGGTTATACGTTCTGTTTCGATTAGTCTATTTTTAGCTCTCTGCCATAATTCAACGGGGATATTTAAGATAGCGGATATTTGTTCATCGGTGTAACCTATACCAGGAGCCAGTCTGAGTTCCCCGTTATCAGCTCCCAGGTTAGAGCCGACCAGCGCCATTAAATCTATCCAGATAGACCGCAGCTCTGGCGTTTCTTCCCTGATACTGCCGTTAATCCACCTATCACAATAAACCTTAATCCATGTTCGGCTACCCATATTGATACACGCTCCTCTTAATGTATTCTCCCTTGAATAAATCAGGGGAAGGGTAAAGGGAGCACTTACCCTTATCAGTCTTAATAGCTAGTTAAGACCTATCCCCACGCTGATAATTAAGTTAGGCCCGGGGGAAAGGAATAAACCCCGGGCCTTATAAAGGAGGGAGAGAGTAACGCCAGAGGAAAGCATAACCCTGACAGCCTCTTAAATGACGAAGGACGGCTCAAAGTCCGTCCTCAGCAACCACCACGCATTAAAACGTGGTGTCCCTTAAAACCAAGAAGTCCGCCTGTAGGTAACTACTTAGCGGACTCTTAGGTATCTACGTATTACTACCACAACAAGGCTAAACTGTCAATAGATTTTGGGTTAATGACACATATTTGTAGCCTTTTGCCATTCCTCACCGTTCCAAATCTTCCCGTACTTGTCTTTCATTACAAACGCTAACCAGAGCTGTTCCATAGAGATATAAACCACTGTTGTTGGCAACACTATATCAGGGAATATACTATAATGAGCTTCGCCATTTACCTCAGTAAAACAAACCCTTAAATCCATCATCTCTTGTAACTGGTCTTGTTGTAGTATCCAGATAACTTTTTCAGGGTTTGCCCCGTATGTAGATTCACCGTCATAGGCGTGTCCACTCCAAGCACCATTTTGCAACAGTCCATAATAATCACCAAAATCAAACTCGTGTGATGTTATTGGGAAATTAGCCCAATCAACTCTGTGTATTTTCTGTATCTCCGTTGCCTTTTCACACATTAAGATATATTCTTTACTTGTATCCATTTGCCACTTCCTTTCTACTTATTATACTACGTCTGCGATACTCAACCGTTCTTTTCCATTCTGAATACTTTTGCAGCTTACGCCGATTCCCGCAACAGTATGCCAGCGCCATCTTCGAATCATAATCCAGCGTCATATTGGCCTGAAGTTGAGTTACCAGCAATCTACCCGCTAGACCGGTGCGCTTTAACCTGAACTCAAGTTCTCCGGTAATCATAATAAACATTTCAAATGGGGCGTGTTGACCTGGTAGATGGTTACTGCCAACATATCCCGTTTCACGGGGATCATCCGGCCAGCCACCACCCAAGACGTTCTTAATTAACCAGATATTTTGCTCCCAAGTATAGTGAATTTCATGGGGTGCGTAGTATTCACTTATCATCGCTTCACGTCCTTATTGCTCTCCATAATTTCAGCCACTTCCTCAGTTGATTCGAGTGGCGGCAGTTGTTTTCCTGGTGGCTTTAATTTGAACCTGACCAATAGACACGCTCTGGTTGTCTCCGGTAACCTGTCCCATACCTGGCTTAGATTTCTCTCTGCAAAATCCGGCTTCATCTCACTCTCCTAATCCCATCGGGTAATCTTGAAGGGGAAGAATTTGCAGAATAGCCACCACTTGAGTTTGTTAATAAAATTCCTGGTAACATTGAAATTAAATGACACCAAGTAAGCACCTTCACCCATTGAGATAGAAAAGTTCGGTTCTGGAAGCGTGTCACAAATGACATACCCCGATGGATATTCAACCTTTATATCTGTCAATTTCTTTCTCCTTCTATTTCGTTTTTGGGTAATAAAAAAGAGGCAATTTCAACTGTCCGATAATTTCGGACGGTTTACTTTCGCCTCCTCGGTACTCCCGCTAGGCTGTTATTCTTTTACGTGGGCTTCTTCTCTGGTCTCACTATCTTCTCTCACAATGCGGACAAGGATACCGTTTTTGACCTGTAACCTCAGTTCTCCGTGACCTGTCCCCTTTACTTGCTGGAGCCTCCGCTTTATCCACTCCAACTCTGTCTCAATACTGATTAGGCTTTCACCTCATCATCGGGGATAAAGACGTGCGTTCCAGGTGACCATGAACCCTCCATGTGGTTTATCTTTCCATGTATGCCCCTTCTCCGTATTGCTTCCAGCATGGCAGAAGCTCCGGCTTCATAGCCCTGCTTATAAAATCCCATACCATCACACTCAGGGGTTAAATCAGGTAATCGCCAATTCTTTGGTCTCCATTCCTGTGTCATTTCTGCACCTCTTTAATGGCATTTATCTGCTTTACTAATTCTTTGAGATTTTCCGCAATCTCCGAAGGTGTTAATCCTTCAATCTCATAATCAAAATAATTACCGGATGAAGTAGAAACCGAACCCTTAATCTTAATCATCTAATCCGTCCCCTCTCTTTCTGTATTTTCTCTCTGCTCTTTTTGTAACCTGTGCCACGCTTCATGTGCTTTGTACTCTGTCTCATTTTTACTAACATGAAAACAGTTGTATTCGGTGCATTTAAGGTCTTTTAACATTCTGTAATCTCCAAACCATACTTTTCCTTGAATAGTTTAGCCTTGATTTTATATTCTTTAGTCTTGACCCCTTTACAGTCCTCGATGACTGGCTTTAGATTCTCGTCTAGGTACACGAAATCAGCAACATAAATTATGTCTTTTGCTACTGGGAAAGCCACCTGAAACGCTAAGGCAAATATCTTTTTAGCCTGGTGCAGTAACAGAAGTTCCCGGGCCCGCTTTGCTTCTGCACCACTGTCAAACGTCATCCCGTCAAGAGTAGTCCGCTTATTGTGGTACTTACTGACTGTTACCTTACCACCATCCACTAAATCAGGATTGGCGCGGGCTGTATCTTCACTTACGGGCATACCTGCTATTGTTGGCATATCTATCCTTCCAGAGACTTCAAAATTCTCACATATTCCTTTTTGGGTATCTTGATGTAAGTAACGGCCTCTTGAACATCTAAACTCCAATATAAACCAAATTCAGCCTTAATCTTCTCAATCACCTCTTGTCTGCCCTCTTGTCGGGCTTCAGATAAAGTTTCTTTCATATTCTCCCGCCAGCAGGAATCACAATCTAAAAAGGCTTGTTGTTCAGCCTGTGCTAGTAGTGGCTGGATGAGAGAGAGGATCCGGTCAATAACTATCGGAAGTCCTGCCTCTTGAATGTCATAGTGTGTGTAAGTTGCCCTTGCTATATATAAATCAGTTTCAGTTATTTGCTTATAAGGTTTGAATAGCTTGATTATCTCCTCTCTCACTGTCCCCATATCCACAGAGAGAAGTTTGGCCGGCTCGTAAGTCATAGCGAATATGTCAGGCTTGCAGGGATAAAATTCACCTTTGACACCTTTGATTATCCAGTCGCCCTGTTTTGCTTCATGTGTCCCTTCAAGAGTATCAATGAATAAACTGACATTCTTTTTCTCCGACTCCCAATCAGGGCATCTAGGATAATTGGGAGACATGAATACTCTGATTTCGCCCAGATTTGCTCCTGTCCACTGAATAGCCTCAATTACCACTGGTTTCTTTTGAAATTTCATATTATTCTCCTCATCACTCAAAAGTATTTCACTCATTCTTTGCCTCCTTTTTTCCTATCCTGACGTAATTCTGCCCTGCAATATTGACTACCTTCTTTTTGCCCGCCAGATGCGCCTTGACTCTACCCGCCCAGCTGCGGTATGTCGGGCAGTCATCACATTTGCCCCAGGTACACAGCGTCACATTCTTGGAGTACGGGCACGGCTCGCCTTTCTCCTCCCGGATTGGTACCTCTTTGCTGTCTTTATATTTCCCGCTGGTCATTTCTTCGAACCCCGGTAGCTTTTGCCCCTCAGTAACACTACCCGGCCGTCCTTGCAGCGATCCTTTGTCCGCTCCGGTATATCCAGCGTGTTGGTAGTGATGATGGTTTCCTTGCGGTTGATGTACCTGTAATCGACAATAGAGTCTAACCGCTCTATAGCCCAGTCGGTGCCCTTCTGCATCCCCATGTCGTCCAGTACCAGCGTGTGATAGTTCTTTGCCGTCCCCATGATGTAAGAGTAACTGCCCATGCTGATTTCCCCGGGACGCAGCCGGTCTTCAACTTTGTAACCCTCTCTTAAAGCATCGAGCAAGTCGGGCACCTGCCAGTATAAAGCGGTCTTGCCTTCCAAAATCCGCATCCAGGCTACCGACATGGCTAAGTGAGTTTTACCGAGTCCCGGCCCGCCGTAAAGCAGAAGCATTGGCCGCTCCAACTTCCCGGCCGTAAATTCCTGCACCGCTTTTAGAGCATCTTCGTTTTCGCCGCAGGCCTCAAAGTGTTCTAATCTCATGGTGTCGAAGGTTGCCTCCGGTATCCGTGACGCTCTTAATTTAATCTCCATGTCTAAAGGCAAGTTGCTAATCACAATAAACCCTCCTTTCTCGCTTGTGCTTCAAGTTCCGCTTCAGTGGGCAATTGGCCGGGACGCTTTTTTATAGGGTGTAGAAACTCTCTTTTAGACTTGAATCCTTCGACCTTCCAGCGTTCCAAAATAGACTTGATGTAGCTCAATCGCCGGGCGTTATGGTCACAAGCCTCCTGCGCGGCAGCTCCGAACCATTCGGCAGAATACTCACTTGACAGAGTTTTCAATGCCTCGGCGGTCATGGGATTAATCATCCCGATATTGTTTTCGTAAATTTTAGTTATTTCGGATAAATTCTTATCAGCAGCAGCCCCTTCCGCATGGATTGGATTAGGATTCGGATTGGATTGGATTGGATTACGGGGACATTTGCTATCATTTGCTATCATTTGCTTGCAAGTGTTATCAGGTGAGCTTATGTTGCCATCAGGTGCTGGGAATTTGCTACGCTTTGCACGTATCTGCTGGTGTTTCTCCCATGTAGCAAGTGCAAGGTATGCCTTATTGTCGACCTGGTAATGAATAATTAAATTAGCTTCAATAAGTTCAATCAGCCAGGCCTTTATATCATCATCAGTAATCCGGTCAATCCGCAAAGGATAGCACCGAGAGCGTAATATCTTGGGACCGGCTTCCATTCTGCCGTAGTCATCACAGTTGACCATTATGCGGTAGAACAATGTCTCGGCCTCTGCGCTAAGATTGTCAATGTTTTCACTGGTACAAATGCTCTCTTTAATAATCCGGTTTGGCATACATTCACTTCCTACAACATTCTCTTCTGGGTAGCTCCGGCCAGCTGCCGGTGGAAAGCTCTCTTAAAATCCCTGCGTCTTAAAGCATCGTGGATTAACCTGCTCTTCAGTGAGTCCTGGTATTCCTGCGCTTCAAGCAAAGTCTCACATAAAAAGTAGCCCTGTTGGCCCTTGACTGATGCGGCAATCGGCCAGCCACCGGCAATAAGTTCCCGGATGATTTCACGGATAACCCTGTCGTCCCGATGCCCGATAGAAGAAGCGATAGCGGCGCCGGTAATCGCGTTCTGCTTACCGCGGTGACCCAGGATAATATCCTTGACTCTTTCGTAATCCGATATCACTTCTTCTTCAATTCGCCTTTAATAGTGTGTTCAGACAGACATTCATAGCACATCAATTTGTGACAGCCCCAGCATGACCGCAGTCTCGTAATCCGGCCACAAGCGCAGCGTCCCAGCACGTGAGGTACATATACCCCCCCTGAGCGAATAGCGGATGAGCGCAAGTAGCCAGATCAATCACTTCTTTTCCTCGTTGGGGTTTTCGTGACAAATACTGCACACCCAGGCCGGCGCGCCGTAAGCAGTCCTGAGCCAGAACTCGGTCGAGCCACAAGCCCAGCAGGGCTTGACCGGCCTGGGTGGTACCGGAGTATCGGGCATTAACTCTTGACCTCTGGAAATTGCTGACGTAACTGCCTACTGAAATCAACGCCTCGAATTAAATATTCCAGATTATTCTTCAAGAAGACGGGTATCTTGCCATCATCGCAGGCCTCGACAATCCTTTGTATCCATTCAAGTTTCGGCGTTGTCTCTGGTTTATCCGGCGTTTGCTGGCCGATGATTACCCAATTGATACCAGCATTTTCAAGAGCCAACCTGAAATAAGCAGTTTCCATTTGACCGACCACATCACCGAGCAAAGGTTCAAACGAATAGAATTTAACCTTAGCCTGCACCTTTGAGAGATGTCTTTGAGCATCTATCCACATCTGACGATTAGTGCAGCTCACTCCCACCCAGCAGTTATCATCGAAGGCAATTGGCAGGTTCTGGGGTTGTTTTGTGAGAAAGATGAAGGTTAAGTCAGGGTATAACTCGCAAACATGGAACATATTGGAGCGCATTAATGGTGTTACCCATTCTCCAAATAATTCCATTGTTGAGCCGACAAATATTTTACTGCCAGCTTTGCAGGAATCCAGCATATCGTAGACACTCACATCCTCCCGGATAGCAGGATTCCAATGGAAACGGTCGTACATCCTTCTGGCATAGCAGTAGGAACAGGCCATCGGGCATTTGCCTTTAATTGGATTCATGGTGTGAGTACACCACTCTATTTTTGTTTTACCCATTAGGCAGTCACCCTCTGGCTGCTCATAATCTGGGCGTAGCATTCCAGCCACTTCATTTTCATGTCGGAGTACCAGTTATCGTTCCACTCCGGGAACTTCGGCATCTCTGCCTTCAGGACAACAAATTGAATGCCGTCAATCACGACTGGCTTAACCGGCGGTATTACATCCTGTGGGGTAATGGGCTTTTCCTGTTTTACCGGTTTATCGGTAACCGGTAATTCAAGTTTTCCCTTTCCAGTAGATACAACAGGTTTGATAGTCGGCACTACACCCCAGCGCTTCCGCATAAGCCAAAAGCCAGAGCCGGAGAATCCCCATTTCAACACTGTTTGGTGTAATCCCAGAGTGTTCAAATCGCTGATGATAGTTTGTTTGTTGGCCTCGTAATATTTGGCGAGGTTGTGTGTTCCCTCCGGTTTCGGTGGTATCTGATTGGTTACAGTCTCCATTTTTCTTCTGCGTTCCTCCTTCTTTCTGGATAAAAGTATCTTCTGGATTTCTCCGATAGCTACCTGCTTGCCGCATTGCAGACAGGAATAAATAGGCTTCCGGAATTCGTCCTCTGCCGGAAACAAATCACCGTGACATTTCGGGCAAGCATGGTTAAAGGTCATCTCTTGACACGTCCAGTGGTCATAAAGTTACTCATTCGTATTTGCAACCTCTTGACAAGTTGTTCCTTCTAACACGCTTCTAATCAGCTTCTTACCGTTCTCCCCTGGCATATCTTTTATCTGTTTGAGTATCTTGTCAGGGTCAGAAGAAGTAACCACCCCAGCATCAAATAAGAGGGTAATTATCCCTTCCTTAATACAATCGGACTGTGTGCTTTTACCCAGATAAGTGAGTCTGTAATAAGGTTCATTCCCATAGGGGACTCTAATTTCTAACTTATCAAGGTTGATAGCTTCCGGCTTCTTAAATTCCAGAAAGGATAAGTCTAGATTGACGGGCTTTATTGCTGTTAGCCATAATAACTTCATCGTTTTATCCACCAGTTAAATAATTCTTCACCTGTCTTTTGGGTTATTGGCGTACCACGTTCTATGCGTTTCTGGATGTAGTTATCACAAGCAAGTTGCCATAGACGGACTATTTTGGGAAACTTTGAAACAGACAGTTTTATTTCATCCTTACCAGCGTAGGGACACAAGACACAACCGATGCGGGTGAAGCCCTCGGAGTAAAGCTGACAAACTTCCAGTTTACGTTCATAGATGTACTGCCATACATCGGAATCCTGCCACTTGTGAATCGGTAAAAGCCAATATCCACCACCGTTACCGTGTTGTTCCTGAAAACATTTATAACCTTTACGCTTATCAGATTCAGCACCACGCATACCTAGTATTTTTGTTCTGCCTTCGCCACCACATTCTTTAATAATCCGACAACACCAGCGAGCATTACGCATGGGTAGCCCGTTTCTCATTACATGGACATTCCAGAAGTTCTTAGCGTGGTTCTCCCAAATCACTTCGGGATAATTCGCTTTGATAAAGTCTCTTATCTGTGGTGGGTCTATCGGTGATACATTGTAGTAAGCCTGAAACTTAACCCCTGACCGATTAGTCAGGTCATAGATAACAACACTATCCTTACCACCACTAAAGCCCAAATAATAGCCCTCTGGTGGCTCATAAGCCTGTATTAGCTCTATGGCTAATTGGTCTATGGTTTTATTTTCAAAGGTTAATTGCATTAGCCAGTTCCTTTATTGCTGTTAGATAATGTAGATTCATTTAGATAACTCCATAACTTGTTGTTTATTACGTTCAATTATCAGGTCGCAGTATTCCGTTGATAGCTCATAACCAACAGACCGTCTTGATAACTTAGAAGCTACAAATAGAGTAGTGCCACTTCCAGCAAACGGGTCCAGAACTAAGTCGCACTCTTTACTGGCTGCCTTAATACATATCTCAGGTAACTTCTCAGGGAAAGTAGCAAAGTGTGCTTCACGGTATGGCTGAGTAGGAAAATCCCATACAGAACGGAGATTACGACCATTTGGATTAGCTGAGAAGAATGATTGGTTAATACTATTATCTGTCTCGTTCAATTCTGTGTATCTACCACCGTTTATCACTCTGGTTCCAAAACGGATATCATTAAGTGTTGTTTGTTGGATAGGTTCTCTAACCGCTTCCATATCCCAATAGTATCTGGCTGATTTAGTGAGCATCAGAATATACTCATGCGCTTCTGTTGGCCTGTCCTTGACCGATTCCGGCATCGGATTCGGTTTATTCCAGATAATTACAGACCTGACCCACCAGCCATCTTCCTGCGCGGCGATTGCTACTCTAAATGGGATAAGGCAAAGGTCTTTGGGTTTTAGAACACTACTATTCCAGACGGGTTTTTGCCGTTCCCTACTTCCGGTATGGTTTTTATTAGTTGTTTTAGTATCCCCATATCCTTGCCCTGAACCAAAGTAAGTGTCCCCTACGTTCCAAAACACCACACCGTCTTTTCTCAGTACCCGTCTAATCTCTCTTAGTATTTCAATGGTATGCTGGACATATAACTCAGGTGTTGGCTCTAATCCGTAAGCACCACGCCAAGCATTACAGACTTGACAGTATTGGCCTTGTGAATTAGCTTCTTTAGTAATATCAGCCGTTTGCGTTCCAACTAAAGTTGACTTGTCTCCGGCATATCCTTTTTTGTGAATTATTTCAGCTCCCCACTCATGCTCATGGTGATTAGTGCTGCCCCAAATTAATTCCTGATTACCGGAGTATTTTCTTAATCCCCAATAAGGCGGCGAAGTTACGCACATCTGTATTGACCCATCCGGCAGCTCCGACATATCTGTACAGGACTTGTTGTAGACTGTGCGTAAGTTATCATGGTAGTAAGGTTTCATTCCTAATCCTCATCAGTACCTTAATTTGGCAGACGGCCAAAAGGCCGTTTCGGATTTACTTCTCGGTATCAGGAATATTCAGTGCCAGCTGCGGGCTATCGAAGAAGGCATTGACCGGATGCTCATTAGCCACTGCCAATAGAAGTCCGTCAAATTTACCCGGCTCACAGTTCACTTCAAAGGTAACTGTGGTGACCACATGAGCGCCGATAACTTCTCCCTCTTCGTCCTTATCCTCCACCACCTTTGCTTTGACCTGCAGCTTCTGAATTCCCCGTGCTTCTGTCTTGAGTTCCATTCGTATCCTCCTTTAGTACTTTTGGCGAATTAGATTGTGTTAATAAAGGGGAGTGGTTAGCTCCCCTCAGTGAAACCTATCCTTTAGGCCACAGGGTATCTTTAGCTTCTTCGACCTTGACATCGGACTCTGTTTCCTGTGCCTTTGATTTGCTTCTAGGTGCCCTGATTTCTGCACCATTACACCAGTCCCCATTGTCCAGTTTATGCGACCACCACTTCCGCCCCTCTTTGTTGAACTCCCGCATCTCTACGTTGTGGATAGTGCAGAGCTTGGTAGTCGGTTTAGGTTCCGGCGTAGTCTCCGGTGTTTCATCGTCTACCACTACCGGCCTGTCGCCAATATCTTCAATGTCCTGGGTAAAGACATCGGACAATCTGCCGGCAGACAGAGAAGCATCTACTAAGGCTCTCTTCTTCGCCATCTTGAGCAGGGTGTTGACCTGGCTGAAGATATCCTCATTGTCCAGACGGTAGACAGTCCAATGCCCGCCGGACTTGCTCTTGCGTTCCTGACGTGCCAGCTTGGATATATCGGCATCAGGAGGTAAATCCCTATCACCTACCCAGCGATAACGGTACTTCGACTCATAGGAGTTGCATTCGCCCAGACCTTCAGAGATAACCACGCCGTCTCTGACACTGACCAGACGGCATTTAATCAGGTAGGAAAAGAAGGGTTTATTCCAGTCCTCAATCTTCTCTACCACTTCATAGGTATCAGCCAGCCCCAAGAGCTTGGCTATCTTCTCAGCGCCGGGCTTGAGCAGGGTGGGCTTGTTGGTTCCCGGGATAACGCCATAATCATGGTTCGGCACCATGCAGGCGTGTACCAGCTTCTGGAATTTGTTGACCGCCTCGATGCCGTTCCTGAAGGACTGCTCATCGGGCAAGGTCATGGCTTGATGGTTCCCGCTGATTACTACGCTTCTTTCGTTCACTTTTATCTTTCTCCTTTATCTCGCCGTTACTCTTAATGATTCTTCTTCATAGACACAAATACCCGGTATACTGCCACCCGCCTTGACCAGTTTGGTAACCTTTGCGGCATCAATAATTTTGTATTGGTCAGGGACAGCGGCGAAGTCCACCACTTCCCACTTGGTTACCTTAAAAGTGCTGGTAGTTCCCATGTCCGTCTTGACCCTGGACACTGGAGCAGGCGCTACCACCGGAGTAGTATCAATAGTTATCTCGCCGGTACCGTTGAATTGGGCTTCCTGCCGGGCGAGCTCCGCTTTCTTACGGTTGATTTCTTCGGCCTCCGATTGCCGCTTCGCGACTGCAGCGTTGTATGCCAGCACTTTCTGCCGGGTTACCTGATCGGCTTCCTCCAGTGGTGACATGATGGAAGAGAAGGCAGCATTGACCGCGTCCACATGGGCTTTGATAGGCTTGAGATAATCAGCCTTCTTTTCGGTTAATGCCTTCTTAATCTTGGCGATGACTGACAGGTCATCGGTCGCCGGTTTCAGGTCGGCGTCGCCAACAATCATCCGGGCTACCGCATAGTCCCGAATACGGCGCGCATCAGCGGATAAGGCGATAACTGCCGGGTCATGTTCGGGACCTACTTTGATTACTGCGGTGGTTTTATTAACCTCGGCGAAGGCTTCGGATAAAACTGTTTTGTTAATAATTCTAACTGGGCCAATTCCCTCGGTTGTTCCCATCCTTTGCAATTCAGCAATGTTGTAATGCAAGCCTTCAATTCCATGCCCCCGATGCCACTGGCATAATTCCCGCTGGGGTATGCGCTTATCGGGATTGGTATCGTGGAACGCCCCGGTTATAATCTGATTGAGTGGCAATTTAGGACACATACCACAGGTGCAAACAGGATATTCAGGAGGCAAATTATCTGGTTCTTGTTCCTCTTCCGATTCTTGTCTTACTTCTTCCTCCCCAGTACGCCAGGCGTTAATGTCACGACCTGACGGCGTGGATTCCAGTGGTGTAGCATCCGCTTTCTTTTCGGCTGCTGTGCGAGTATCGGTGAGCGAGCCAAGTGGCTTAATCTCCTTCCAACTTTCATCACAGGACTTACCCTCCGGTATGGCCGGCTGTACCTTTGACCCCGCCGGAATAGTCTTGACCTTGTTGATGAAGGGCTGTATTTCCGCCTGCGGTACATCAATAGCAGTTACCACTGCCCGACCGGTGGTGTCCTTGACCGGAACGACAACCTCATCCCCTACCTGCAGGGGTTCCAGGGAGAAGTAAGAATATTCACTGAAACTTTGCTTTTTGGTACTCTGGTCAATAATGTATTTGACCTTAACTATTTGCACTGTTCCTCTCCTTTCTCGTTAGACAGACTTTACCTTTAACCTTTGGCTCTGTAGCCGATGTACAGCAATACTTCCCGCTCAACATGGCTCTCTTATCACACTGGCTACAACCTTTACAGTTGGACTCTACAAACGCTCTGGTACGGCGAATGGTGAGGGTCACTACCTGTCCCCTCTTTCCGGCGCATCCGGTAATTGATACAGATGTCCCTCGACACAATCACCGCAGGCGTTTTTGTTATTCCGTTCCTGACAATCCACCTGATTACAGACTGTATTGATTTTCCGTGCGATTCCTTCAGCCATGCTAAGATAGTTGCAGGTTGTTAATTGATGCGGATAATCGCGTTGGTTTATCGGGCAGGTATCACAATCATCTTTACCCTTGCTATGGCACTCCTGATATACCTTTACTGCTTCTTGAAGTTTCATCTTAGTTAACTCCAAAATCACAAGATTCCAGTGGTTCTATGGGTCGGGTAGTTCCAATCTTCCAAGCTATAGCGGTTTCCTTTTTTAAGTCCTTTGGTTTGCAGATGATAATTAACCTTTTCACTTACTTTTCTCCTTTATTGATTAATCCCTGGATGTATTCATGCCAGATGTTACAGTTGGGACACCCCGAAGATTCCTGACAAGGATTAGGTTTATTGACCGGACATGGTTGCCCTTTCATTTAGTTTCCTTGTGGACGTACTTCTTGCCACAGTGAGGGCAAGGGATCCGGCCATAACCCGGCCATGCTGAAACGTGGTTAGCCTGATTAGGACAAGGCTTTAACAAGAGTTCCACGTATTCCCTTCGCGGCATAGTGTTAGTTACCATTGTTTCCACACTCCTTTTCTAAATGAATAAGCGGAGATGCAAATACAGGTGTGGGCTGTAAATGCAGAGCTCCGCTTAAACGAATAAAGCCTACCGTTTAATATTCCGGCAGGCTTAGATTCCCTGAGATTCTTCACTTCTACTACCCCCACACTGTAGATTCAGTTAGGAGTAGTATAGTCTAACTTGTGTATGTTTGCAAATAGACTAAGTTACGCTAGTACCGAAGTAGTGTAAGTTAGCCCATTACATATTTACACAACTCGCTGTTTCTCACTGTAGCTCTCGTTTTCTCGAAATTGCGCTTTCCTTTACCTGGATTAGCTTTATATTGTCGGACTCGCTCAGCTAAGACAGATTCGTCAACATACTTTTCGTTGCGGGTTTCCACTAAAACAGGTATTAGTCCACGTTGTACCCAACGAGAAAGTGTCTGCTGTGGTATATCGTATTTATGGCTTGCCTGATTAATACAAATACCACCAACAGGGGGTTCCGGTTTTGGTTGTCTTACTGGTTTCTCTTTCATTTTCTTAACAAGACTTTCCGGGCTGATGTCGGGGTACTGCGCTAAGAGTTGCTCGGCATAAGATATATCTATCTCTTTCCGTTCTCTTGCCACCATAAAGAGCCTCCGCATACTATATTATTGTCGCAGATAGCTCACAAGTAAATAGTTCTAATACCTATTTTCGGACTAAGTATTTTACTATATACCCACTAAGATTTTCAGTCCGCTGCTCTACCTACTGAGCTACCTCGGCGGGAGACTCGCCCCTATTCAATTTGACTACATTATAACACAATCGGCCAATACGTAAAATAGGGATACTACCCAACAAGACTATTTGAAATCTTCACCTAAATACCGTGTCCGGTTGACATACTTTAAAGGCGTGTTCTTGCGGTGGGCTTCGCTTAATACCTGCGTCCTTAAATGGCGGTACTTCATGGTGGTTTGGATACTGGCATGACCCATTATCATTTGTAGGGTACTGTCATCATTACCCGGCCAAAGTGAGCCGTAGGTATGTCTCAAAGTATGAGCTGTACCAGGAACATGAGCGTTCTTAAAAGCTTGGCCAATGGTATACCTTAAATACCAGTAACCCCAATTTAACGGCAGGTTGGTTAACATGGCATGGTAAGTTTCCGGGCTAACTGGTACTACTCTTTCACCCGTTTTACCCCTGACTTTAGCGACAAAGCCCCATGGTGTCTCGTCGAGGTCTGCCCGTTTCAAGTGGAATAATTCACCAACACGGCATCCGGTATCAGCTAAAAATAATAAGCAGGCTCTTACCTTGGCTCTGTGAGGAAATGAAAAAAGTTGATCCAGCTCGTCCGGTGTTAAAGCGTGGGGATTTTTGCGCGCCCGTTTCGGCGGGTCGAGAAATTCCAATGGGTTATCTATTTTGTAGCGTTTCTTTAACCAGCGATAAAAGGCTCTCAGTGCTCTATAATATCCGTGTCTTCGTTCGTCTCCCGATAGGCAACTGGCAAGAAAAGACTCTATAGCATCCGGCGTTGTTGGTAACTCCTGATACATAAATATAAGGTTCTTGAGTATATCCTGATACCAGCGAATAGTTTCAGAAGATAAACCCTTCGCCTTGCGGGATATTATAAACGCTCTTAATGCATCGCTGGTAAGCACACAGTAAATTATAAACTTTAAATCAATACGTATCTACTTGTTTTCGTCATGGTACTTTTGCCTAAAAATACTCTCTCAAAATATTCTTACCAGATTTTTACCAAAATATCCACTAACAACAACAGGTGGGAAGTGGGATAGTCCCACTCCCCGATAACATATTTGTTGTCTTACTTTGTTTCCGGCTCTTTGGTAACCGCGTCATTAGTCAGGTAGCGCAGTATCAGGTTTAATACAGCGAGAATAGCTGCCTGAATTGCCGGGTTAATCCATGTCTCTCCGGTCAGTCCCTGCACCACAAAGATTATCAGAGCTAAGACGTTGACCCAGAATGTCTTGCTGGTGAGTAGTTTCCCCCAGTCAATATTGTTCATAAGACCTCCTTAAAATAACTTGGGATAATATTGCTTCAGGCTCTCCGGCATTTTATCCGCCAGGTAGCGGTAACATTCAGCGTGTCCCTCGACCGGCGTGGTCGTGCCGTAGGGGTGCTGTTGGAGCAGTAAGGTAATTAACGGGTCGTTATTATTCCGCAGCGCGTTAAATGTACTCTCGAACATTATCCTTTCCTCATCAGTCAATAAGGCGTAGGAATTGTGCGCCTGCTCGTGGGCGATGACGCCAGAATTTAGCCACTCCGGACGGCAGGCAAGGTGTCTTATGCCGTCCTGCTCCCATGTCCCGGCAGGATAAGAGATAGTATCGTCCACCTTAATATCTATCTTCTCCGTCCAGAAACCCCAGAACGGCACCGGTACTTTATAAGAAGACAGCCAGTTTTCCAGCGCCTTGTTAATATCTACATTGTTGATATTCTTGGAGTAGTCTGGTGGTTCTTCGGGATAGGGCAAGGTCAGCGGCGGATCCGCGGGGGTTGGTTCCGGTGATACCGGTGGTACCGGCACGTCTTCTTTTTCGTCCTGTTTGTTAGCCTTAAAAGCTCTTAGAATATCAAGTATTAGCCGGCACATCTTCCACCTTCAAATACGATATTTTGGTTATCGAGCCTTTGGGAATAGCAATCGGGCTGTGAATATCTCCGTTAGTAATTGACTGCGTGGGGATAACCACCACGTCTTCTTCACGGAATTTAATAATGCCGATGGATATAATCTTGGTTATCCGGATACCGTCCAGACTGTCCGTGCCTTGCCACCCGAAAGCTGAGTAGCTGTCAGTCCATTCAACCATTGCAATTTGATTCATTGTCCACCTGCCTTGTGGTGTCCATAAACTCGCACCACTTTTGTATCCTGTGCAGACCGTGAACACTGCCCATGCCCTGGGACTTTAACCATTCTTGAAAACGGGGATATAGTAGCTCTACTGTCTTATTCCTGACCTGAGTTACAGTGTCAGCCATTAAATTTCCACCCTCACCCGTGGTCTGCCCTCTCCTGCTAAATGAATAATCGGACATTCAAGGTCGTTGGGACTAAAGCCACCTCTTTCCGCGTAACCTCCCCATTTAACGTAACTGTTAGACTTAATCAACATCTTGCGCTGCGCTACTATCTTGCCGGTCATAAAGCCAGTGTCAGGGTCAATGTGCGCCCTCTTATCGGGGTAGAGATAAACAACCGGCGCCGCATTAACTACGTGGTCGTGGCTCATAATATAGAAGTCGGCATGAATCCAGCTTGAAGTTCGTTCTACCTTGATGGCTTTAGCGGAGGAAGTCCTCGCGCCGCCATAACCGTGTGTCATATAGCACCAGTAGACATAGGGTTTATCTTTGACGTGATTGTTTCCATCGCCAAACATAATCTTGAGCAATATTCCTTCAGAGCGGTAAGGAACTTTTAAGGCTTCAGCTATGTCTTTGGAGATATCCAGCCCAACGTCATTATAAATTCTGGCTTCATGGTTGCCCGTAACCATACCCAGTATTTTATCCCTGTACGGCATGAGCGTTGATATTATCCAGTCCCGCTGGTCTTGGGGCGTACCCACCTGTTTATAGACTTCACCTTTGGAAGTTTTCAGAGCGGACTCGCACAGGTCGCCAACTAAAACAAGGTAAGTATCAGGCTCTTTGGCATAGGATAAGGTATCGAGAAATGTTTTCTCGGAGAATAAGGGATTGCCGTAATGAACATCGGAGATAGGTCTAAGTTTGAGGTTCTTGAGATTAGTAGGTAACTGTCGGGCAAAGAATCTTAACTCACCCGGGATAGTCTCAGTAACGATAAGACATCACCTTCTTTTCTGGACGCTTGGGATGCGTCTGTTTATTTCATGAGAAATAATTAACCGGCTATTAAGTTGCCGACTCCAAAACCTATCATCCCGCCACTACCTAAAGAGATACAGGCTATGGCGATTACCTGAAGCCGGAATTTGTAAAAAGCTGCCGCCAGTTCATCATGCTTCTGGCATAACCCCTTGTTCCCGTTGCCACATACAATAGAGTGCATTTCCACTAACATATCGTGGTCTGATTTCGGGTTGTTACTCATGTGGGCAATCTCCTCGCCTATTTATTCTGGTTTCTTTTCTTCTTCTATCATCTGGGTTAGTAACCGGATTTCACCGTTCAGCATGACCGCTTCCTGGAGTAGCTGCTGTTTCTGGGATTCCAGCGCATTGATTTTAGCCACCATCTTCTGAGCCTGTTTCTTCTTAGCTTCCAGACGTTCTTGTAAATTCATTTATCTCCTTTAATCTACTGAAGTGATAATGCCGCCGTTGACATAGATATGATGACCGGAACCAATGTCTATTGTGGTCGTAGAACCAGCCAGGCCCGAAGCATAAAAGGCAGTGCCATAGACTCTAGTCCATGGGACATCGCTAGTTCCCAGATAACCGCTGCCGTAAAATGATACAGCTTGTAGAGTCAGGCTATAACTGCCTGCATTTAGGGCAATATTAGCCCCGTCTGCCGTGATATTGACTCCGGCGATGGCTCGTAAATCAAGCTGGTTATCAGTAGCACCGCCACCTAAACCGCCGGCATAGATATAGATACCGCCGTTAGTGTTGTTACCTATCAGCAGGTCATTGGCGAGGATGGCCAGACCGCCATTGTAAGGATAAATATATCCCATGACGCTTGTGTTGTATTTGAAGATGATATTTTTATCAGTCCCAGAGGAAGTGCTGGTAAGAGTCAATCCGGATAAATTAAGTGTGATTTTGCCAGCCATAGCAGCTATAGAACCATCACTGCCGAGATAGCACTGTACCCCTGTTAAATCGTCAATATTTGCTAGTGCTTTCCATGTATTGTAAGCTGTAGAAGTAGCAAAGGTTCTTAGTGCTACATGACCGCCGTACATACTAGCCCCATAAGTAGCATCCAAGACTACGCCAGTCTGGTCGTACCATTCACCATCCTTTACTGTGGCTGATAGCTTCACATGACCGGCTGAAAGGTCGGTTGCCAGTAGGTAGCTGTAAGTTCCGGTAACCACCTGGTCGAGTATCACCATGCCGTTAGCGTCAATGGCGGTAGACTTCACCCGCTGAAAGGTTGTTCCGTCCTGAATATCATCCTGGCTGAGTGTAGTCAGGTCTATTTGTGTGGCCTTGATATTCTCAACGTAAAGGTCTTTGACTGCCAGCTTTTGAAAGAACTGGCCTATTCCTGACGGGTCGCTTTCTAACTGGCTGAGTAATCCCCGTGAAGTGTACCAGCCGCCGAAGCCGAAGGTCATGCGCCATTCTTGCTTTTGCAGGTTTATCTTCTCGTGTATCCAGCCGATATTGCCGGTTCTGCTCTTACCTTCGCGGGAATCGTAAATCTTGACGTAATCTAAGACTTCCGCCCCGACATTAATCGGGACTTCACCGCTGCCTGCTTCGGCTAACATCTGGTATTTACCCAAAATAGCGGTAGCGATACTGGCCGCCTGGACGTTACTGTCTAACCTTAGGTTAACCGGCTCGACAATATATTGACCTAGAGCATTATAGGAATCGGTATCGGTAGCCGTTCCGGCATACGCCGGTGTATCATCAGCCTGGCTTTTGACATCAATCTTATTGGGGATAACCAGACGCTTGCGGTAGGCTTTGGCAAAGAAGGTATGGTTCTCATAAGCGACTTCAACATAGACTTGAGTACAACGGGATACCTTGGTAATAGCACCGCCG
The DNA here is from genome assembly GCA_041662965.1 of Patescibacteria group bacterium. NCBI lineage: Bacteria > Patescibacteria group bacterium. The sequence continues at coordinate 32,863 of JBAZRI010000010.1, forward strand.
CCAGACTTGCACTGTATTAGTGATACGCCAGCTTGCAGGTTATTAATATCAGTCCATGTCCATGCTACCCCTGACTGCGGGTTGGTCGCCCAAGTTTTAGAGTATGTTACCCATGTGGCATATGTCAGTGTAAAAGGGTCGCTTTCGTAGGCCGTCCCGCCTGTTTTAATAGCAATCTTCAAAGATGGTTGCACAGGTACGCCACCGGCATAACCACGAGCATACACCTTGACGTATTTAATAATACCCTGCCCGCTGACATTGTTTCCCAGAGCATATAAGTCACGTAACCATGAGGCAGAGAGGGTGTAAACATTAGTCGTTGCATCATCCGCAACTACTTCGTCTACCTTATCAAAGTGAGAATCAGCAGCAGGGTCTTGATTATCAATATTGGTTTCATCACCGGCGCCGCTCGGCCGGACTGTTTCGGTCTGAATCTCAAGAGCATACTGGTAATCGTAGGTCGTTCCGGCAATAGTCGGTACAAATATATGTATATGGCCGTCATTGCCAAATCTGACAGCGCAGCCGGTATAGTCGAGTAATCGCCTCAACGCCGCTAATCGTGACTGCCCACGATACACACGGAAGCCGTCTTTGGGTAGGTAAACATCAATCAGGGCATCTTCTGAGTCCCAATCCACGGTGTAGGTGGGATAAGAGGCAAAAGCGGTCATCGTGCCATCGAAGAGGTCAGCGATAATACCTTTGACAGTTAATAAATCGGTACTGGTCGGCTCGTAATCCGATTCGGCCTTTTCTTCTGCCAGTAAATTCGGTATGCCGACACATTCCAGAACACAATCTAAAACACCCGGGGCGGAGTTTAATTTCTGGGACATAACCCACAGCGGAGCGCAGGCGGAATATTCGTCCCCTGCCGAAGTGGTAACACCACGGGACAACTCTACTTTGAATCCCTGTAAATCCAAATCGGTGAACGTCTTATCAGAGTTATTCAGGTAGATAGTGGCTTTATGACTAAAGGGTTCTTCTTCGCGCGGGTCTACTTTGCTAATGCGGGTACGGTCGTAGGTATAGGTAGTTATCCCATGCGTCAGTACGGCCTTAACTAAAACATTCCGGGGATTCTTCTGCCCTGAAATTAAAGTATCTGAAAGTGTTCTCATAATTAATCCTTTGAGTGACGAACGTATCTATCAGGTATCTGTAAGCGTCTTAAATCGGCTTTGGCTTCGGCTACCAGACTTTGCCCTTTTAGGGTGTAGGCTTGCCAGTTTGCCCCAATCGGCATACTGGGTAACATATAAATGCCGTAGTCCTCAATCAGTGATCCGCTTACCCACTTAATCAAGACTTCCTCCAATGCCGGGGATAATGTAGAATCCGCTAGAGCTAAAGTAACCACATCATCAACATCGGCAGCGACAACTAAACCTGGAGTAATGGAAACCGTTGCCACGTTAGCCGCTATAGTGGCCGTAGCTGTGACCATGTACTCGGTAGTATCTCCGGCGATAGTTAGCTTGGTGTACTTATTGACGGTGCCGGTTCCTAACGATTTAACAACTAATGAGGTAGCAGCAAGCGCACCTGCCGTACTTACCGCCCCTGCCGTATCTGCCGTGCCAATAGCTTCTTGTAGAATATGCAGACGGTCAGGATAGACGTAGACAGTCTTTGAGGCATCGGGTATGAGATTCAGGTCAAGAGAGACTATCTTACCCCGTTGATAGAAGTTGCGGAATGACTTTGGCTCGTAATCCAGTTCATAAATGGCATACTCTACGCCGTCAGCCTGGGCTAGTTTCACTAAATCGTCAGCGTCCCAATCAGTGAGGATAATGTCGCGGGTCGTACCATCAGTGGTATATGTTCCTCTGGTTGGTACCGCTCTATCAGAAGGGTGTCTTTCGGTAGTCTTGAGAGGTACAGCATAGGAGATTTGCTTTAGAATTGCCCCCATGTATTCAGAGATATAGGCATCGGAATAATAGGTATTGGCCGTATCACGGAGTTTATTTTCTATTCTGGATAATATTTCAGCGTGTGTTAGCATTTATATTCTCCTAACAAAAGAGGGGAGTGTTAGTCCCCTCTCGGATTCGGATTCATTAGATTACTGTATTGGTTCCGTACTACATGGTTTTCCGTCATCGTGGTAGCAGAAATGGTATTGGTATATAGCACTATCGCCGTAGATAGTTTTTAACTCTGATATGACACTATCTCCGCCGTCTACTTCATTGGTAACATCAATCGCCGCTACCTTCTCATTTAGTTCACCTGTTTTCTGATATGCTTCAGCCCACTTAATCATTGTTCTTTTCCTTCAAGTTGAACCGGACTACTAACTTAGTAATGACGTTCTTAGCTTTAGCAGAAGCGTTATCAGGCAAGGTTATAAACTCGGTCTGCATTTTAGGGATAGTTTTACCTTCGTATTTCTTCATAACTTAGACTCCGAAAAGCGAGCGTTCTTGTGCGTAATGTTGAGCTATTTCCGTAGTGGTTAAAGCACGATTGAAGATTCTGACCAAGGCTACTTTCCCTGTTAGTATTCTGGTGGCATCGGCTGGATTTTTGCCTATTTGTACATTAGTAGCAGCGTAAGCTATTGGTCCGGCAGCGGCAGTTCCAGCACCTACAGAAGCCCCGTTTTCGTAAAGGTAAACAGCAGAGCCGTCATACACGCCAGTTAGATGTATCCACTTACCAGCAGTACAGACATTCCCTTGCTTTTCCGGTGCTGAAGCTCCATCTTCAATATAGAAACTTGATTTAGTGCTACTAAACCTTAATCCCCAACCTGTAAACCCGGCCGCCTCGCAGGAGATTACCTCATCAATCCATGCCGCCGCTAGAGTGGTGGGATTAACCCATGCCATAACTGTAATGTTGGCCGGTTGCAGACTGGCATGGCTGGTAACTGTAACAACATCATCCGTACCATCAAAACTCAGTTCCCACAAGCCTTTAGAGTTTCTTGTCCACAATGCCCCGGTGATTGTGCCGTGATTGGCATTACCGGAGAAATCACGGATAACAGATGAGTAGGCATCATTCTGACCTGGCAACCACAGGACAGTTGAAGCATCAGGATGGAATTTGACTAACGAACCACATTGCATATATGGTTTTTTAAGTAATTTCTGCATGGCTAGTCATCCATATCGGCAGTCAGTAGAATGGACATTAAAGAAGCATCCCAATCTGTGCCGGTTTTATCAATGAGTACCCCGTATAGTTTAGGTGAGTCAAAGGCCATTGGGAGACCGCAACCTTCACCTGCTACCGTGACTGCAAATGACTGTCCTGTGCCTACATCCTTCATGGCCGGAAAGTTTATTGAACCAATAAAGTAAGGTATATCGGCAGCTACTGGACATACCCCGGCAGCATTATCATCTAATTCACAAGTCGGGGGTGCGCTGTAAAGCTGTAGTTCTGTAAGCGAAGTTAAGGCAGTTTTGGCGCAGGTTATTATTGCCTTGGTGATATATCCCGTTCCACTAAAGTCAAAGTCCCAATCCGTACCCTCGGTATTGTCGGCATCTTCACAAACCACATCATCGGCAGAATGAGCCCCATCAACGATAGTCTTAGTAGCTAGAACTGTCTTTCTGTGATTAACAGGAAAAGGCTTTAGTTCAATCTGCTCATTATTAATTTTAATGTCAGCGACATAAGCCGATTCAAAAGTACCGGATGCCTCCCATCCATAGTCAAAGGTTATCCGGTAAATCGTCCATGACTTAAACAGCGCATCAGCCTGAAACTGCGCCCATGTATATTGTGTGCCAGCGACTAAAGCTGTACCAGTGGTATTCTCGCCATAGTAGAACATCCCCGATGTAGCCGAAGTGAACTCGCTGGCATCCCAACCCGCAGCCTTTTCAACCGTAGAACCCAGTTGAGTAATTTCAGCCCTCTTGTCAAAGTCGGTAGGATTGTGAACCCAAATAACCATACCGACACCCATTGTTTCTTCATTGGTCATATAATAAGACCATTCAACCGTCTTTAGTTGGGTAACTAGCATTTCGTTGACTGGGATATTGATTCTAGCCCAATCATCACCAGTCTGCACACCGCCGTACAGTTCCGCTAGCCAGCCACTAGAACCTTTCTGGTCCAAAGGTGAAGTAGAACCCCTAATCCACATCGCCTTGCCGTTATTGGCCGAAGCCAGAGTAGGCTTGCCAAATTTACTTGCTAATTTAATTTCAGTCGCCATTTTAATATCCTCCTGTGCTACCCATCTAAGTCCAGCACTCGCTTTTATTAGAGGAGTATAGTTATATTCAAATAAAATGAGGGGGAGATTTTCCGGTACTCCCCCTCCAGGATTCAGACGTACCTTATATTCAATTGGATATAAGTTCTACCGTCAGGTCGTGACAGGAATCGTCATTGGATGTTTGAGTTATATCGAGCCTTAAAGTAGAACCAGCCCTCAGAGTATTCATGGGTATGGTTGTCCATGTTTTCTCTGTATCGTAATTGTTAATGGATGGTCTAGTATTGAAGATGCTTACCCCGTCACACAGTATGTCTATTTCGGTAGGGATATTCCCTTTACCCGGGATACGTACTGACATTTCCACTTTGGAAGGTTCAAAATCCTCCTGTAGTTTATATGTCCCTCCTACCTGTACTTTTGTGCGCGAGATATTACCATCAATGTACCAACGTATTTTTTCCACGCTATACCTCCTTGGTCATCAGCTTAGTTGCCGGGCATTGCTCTGAAATCTTTGTACTCGCATCAGGTCTAATGCCTAACGGGTACATCCGGCAAGCGATAGGACGCTTATCATAGATAGAACATTTATGTTTTCTTTTGTTGTAGAAGTGGCACGGTAGTTTCAGCGCATACCAGTTGCCAATCGTAGTAATATGCTTGTAGATATGCTTGTCCAGCTTCTTTAGTGCCTGGAACTCATGCGCCCACAGCGCAACACCCACCCCTTCTTCACAGCATTTACCGCATTTTTGGCATTGGAAAGAAGTGCGAAAATCCCTTATGGTTTTTTCTATCTGGTCACTAATTTCCTTAGCTTTTTGATGGTCTGCTTTTTCTAGTATTTCTATCATTAACTACCGTGCCTTTCTTCTATGATTTACAGTACGTCAGCCGGGTCTAATTCCGCCCACTGAATGTAGGGATGGAACACAGCATCACTGGATGCAGCACTCACGTAGTAAATCATGGCCGCACCAGAGGTCATATAGCGGGGGAACCCTTCTTTAATGAAGTTGTATTCCTGGTAGAGACCTTTAGCGGTGATACCCAGACCGGCAGTAGTGCAGGATGCGTCAGCCATAAGAGCCATGTGGTACAGAACACAGTCGTTAGCTGTATCCAGAGCCGACACGGTAACAAGGAACGTAGTAGCCACACCCTTGACAATCGAAGCTTGCGGAGCCGCTTTGGTCGGGTTGGTAGCATACAGGCAATTCTTGGCATTGACATCAGTACCAGTAACCGCCAGTGACACGCCCATAGCACCCGAAGAACGGGTAAAGATTAACCATGAATCAGGAGCCGCACCGCCATCACCTTCAAACATGACCTTGAACAGAATGGGGACTATAATCTTGCTCGAAGAACTGGGGGCAACCAGAGCGAATGATGCCTTGACATCATCAGGAGTCAAGGCAGTTTCAGCCTGAGAGTCAAGTCCTGTAGACTGTAGCGACTGACCGGCCTCAAAAACCTTGCCTTCCGCTACCCATCTGTAATAACTATCAAGAGTTACTGCATCTCTATTGGCGGTAGTCCGTGCGGCTACAGCCACGCTATTGTTATTCTGGAAATCAGACATTGTAAGTTTTCCTCCTCTTACCTTACAAGTGAACCTGCGTTAAAATTCCGCAGGTTGTTACA